>DASWOO010000755.1:0-5837 GCA_036404335.1 Kofleriaceae bacterium | reverse complement strand
TCGCGCTGTTTCACACCAACCATGGCTGACGCTGTCGCCGCCCGGCGGTATAAGGTCAGCCAGGTGGTGAACCTGCGCGAAAGAGCAGTAGCCGGAGGCCGCGCGTGAAGTCACTGTCGGCCGGCGTTCGCGTCGGCGTTCTGTTCCTGCTCATGACGGTCGGCGGCTACCTGGTGTGGAAGAACCTGGGCCAGGATCCCGCCGGCAAAGACAATTACACGATGTACGCGAAGTTCCGCGATGCATCGGGGTTGCCCAAGGGCACCAAGGTTGTCGTCGCCGGCTTGCCCAAGGGCGAGGTCACCGGCCTCGAGATCGAGGGCCGCTACGCCAAGGTCTCGTTCAAGATCGACAAGGAGCTGGTCGTCTGGACCAGCGCCGTGATCGTCAAGAAGGCGCGGTCGCTGCTCGGCGACAACTACCTCGAGATCGATCCGGGCGAGGAGATCAAGCAGGCGCCCGACGGCACCCGCCAGTCGTTCACCAAGCTCGGCCCCAGCTGCGCGTCGTACAGCGACAAGGATCGCCGCAAGTCGGACGTGTGCCGCCAGATCCCCAACGTGATCGAGTCGGTCACGCCCGACGCGCTGCTGCACCGCATCGAGCAGACGCTGCCCAACGTCGACCGCGTGCTCGAGAGCGTGCGCGACCTGTCGGAGGACGTGCGGCGCATCGTCAACGGCCCGCTGCAGTCGGTCGCGACCCGGGTCGATGGCCTGGTCCAGCGCGAGGCCGGCACGGTCGCCGACATCATCCAGCGCGCCGATCGCTCGATGGCGCGGATCGAGCAGATCACCAACGAGCTGCAGTCGATCAGCAAGGACGCCGACCCGCGGGTCCGCGAGATCCTGGCCAACCTCGACGCGGCCTCGGCCGACGCCAAGGATCTGGTCACCACGGCCAAGAGCGAGCTGACCCAGACCGGCCAGGCGCTGCGCGGCAAGCTCGACAAGCTCGACGGCGTCATCGACAACACCCAGTCGATCACCAAGAAGATCGACGACGACAAGGGCACGCTCGGTCGCCTGGTCAACGACCCGGCGATCGCGGACAACGTCGAGCAGATCACCGAGGACGCCAAGGGCTTCCTCGGCACGCTGTTCGGGCTCAAGGCCTACGTCGGGATGCGCAGCGAGTACAACGTGTTCGCCGGCCTGCTCCGGCACTACGTCACGATCGAGCTGCACACCCGACCGGACAAGTTCTACCTGATCGAGCTCGAGAAGGGCCCGCGCGGCGGCTACCCGGACGTGACCCTGACCTTCGATCCGACGGTCGATCCCAACCACTGGATCCGCAAGACCGTCATCGAGGACAAGGTCCGGTTCACGTTCCAGTTCGCCAAGCGGTTCTCGTGGCTGACCCTGCGCTACGGCATCAAGGAGTCGACGGGCGGCGTCGGCGCGGACGTCGATCTCAACTGGCTCAACCGCGATCTCCGGCTCTCGGCCGACGCGTTCGACGCGTCGTTCGACAACGCCCCGCGGGTCAAGCTGACCGCGGCGGTCGAGCTGTTCCGCCACCTCTACGTGCTCGGCGGCGTCGACGAGCTGCTCAACAACCCCGAGCGGCTGTCGATCGTCAAGGGCGGGTCCGATGTCCCGACCCAGTTCGACCAGCTGCGGTTCGGCCGCGACTACTTCCTGGGCGGCATGCTGCGGTTCAACGACGAGGATCTCGCGGCGCTGCTCACCGTCGGCGGTTCGGCGCTGTCGGGCGCGACAAAATGAGATATCCGCCGCGCATCCGCGCGGCGCTGGCGGCGTCCGAGGCGATCGCGAACGCGCTCGACTTCCACCACATCACGGACGAGATCCGCGCCGGCCGGGTGCTGACCGAGTGGGCCGAGCTGGTCGGGCCCAAGATCGCGCAGCGGACCCGGCCCGACGGTATCGTCGAGCGCACGCTGTGGGTCGAGGTCGCGAACAGTGCGTGGATGCACGAGCTCAGCCTGCTGCGGCCGCAGCTGCTGCGCGGCCTGCGCGAGCGGCTGGGCCACCCGCCGGTGCTCGACGAGCTCAAGTTCCGCATCGCGGGCCGCACCCGGCGCCCGGCCGTGGAGCTGCGCGGTCCCCGCCAGCCGGCGCCAGCTCCGGCGCCACCGCCGCTCCCGGCGACCGGCGCGGCGCGCGACCAGATCCTTGCCGAGGCCGAGGCGGTCGACGACGACGAGCTCCGCGAGCTGATCGCCCGCGTCCGCATCGCGCACGACAAGTAGGCGTTACGAAGCGCGCAGGCGGCGGATCAGCTCGCGCAGCCGGCGATCGCCGTCGCCATCGCGGCTGACGAAGCGCAGGCCGGTGCCGCCGGACGGCACGTGGTACGAGACCCGGCCGGCGATCGCGATCGGCGCGGCCGAGCCCGGCGGCGTGACCTCGAGCGTCAGCTCGGTGTCGATCGGCAGGGGCTCGGGCGTCATCAGCAGCGCGCCGCCGACGCCGATCTCGCTGACGTTCGAATCGATGAACGCCGAGCTGTTGGCGAGCCGGTAGCGCACGGTGACCTGCACCGGCAGCCGGTGGTGGCGGCGGCGCTGGACATCGGTCCGCTTGCCCGAGAACACGTCGTGCAGAAACGTCAGCTTGATCTGCTCGTCGGGCGCGAGGTCGATCGTCGCGCCGGCGCGCACCCGCATGCGGGGTAACGCCGGACGCCAGCTCTGGACGGTGCCGCGGACGAGCACCTTGTTGGGCAACAGCTGCGACGAGACTTCGATGATCACGGACTGCGCCGGCTCGAGCTCATCGGTGGTTGGCACGAAGACAGGATCCGTGGCGGAGTCGCTCGGCGCGAGCTCCCGCCACTCGTCTGCGGTACGGATTCGAAGCTTCAAGATCACCATCGACGACCTCGGCGACCGTATCAAATCGCGAACGATCTGTGTCGTCGCGCGCCGCGTTTGCTCGCTCGCGAGATCTTACCGTCGGTCGCCGAGGGGATCACAACGCCCGGAACCGCAGCCCCCAGACCTTCAGCAGGCCCTCGACAAAGATGGCGCGCGACATCTTGGACTGTCCTACACGTCGGTCGACGAACACGATCGGCGTCTCGACGACGCGCAGGCCGCGCCGGAGCGCGCGGTACTTCATCTCGATCTGAAAGCTGTAGCCATTCGAGGTGATCGAGGACAGGTCGATGGCCTCGAGCGCCGCGCGCCGCCAGCACATGAAGCCGGCGGTGATGTCGCGCAGCTCGACGCCGAGGATCGTTCGCGCGTAGAAGCTGCCGCCGCGCGAGAGCACCTGGCGGCCGAGGCCCCAGTTCTCGGTGCCGCCGCCCGGGACCCAGCGCGAGCCGACGACTACATCGGCGCCATCCTCGGCGAGCGCGAGCAGCTGGGGCAGGTACCTGGGATCGTGGCTGCCGTCGGCGTCCATCTCGAACAGGTAGTCGTAGCCGCGGGCCAGGCCCCAGCCGAAGCCCTCGACGTACGCCGTGCCGAGGCCGAGCTTGCCGGCGCGATGCATGACGTGGATCCGCGGCTGGGCGGCGGCCATGGCGTCGAGGATCTCGCCGGTGCCGTCGGGCGAGTGATCGTCGACGAACAGCAGGTCGGTCGAGGGCAACGCCTCGAGCAGCCGCTCGGCGATGCCGCGGACGTTGTCACGCTCGTTGTAGGTCGGCATGACGATCAGGGCGTGCGCCATCGGCGGCGGACCATAGCGATCCGACGGCCGCGCTGCAACGCGCTATGCTCGCCATGGTGAGGTCGCGCGCGTGGCTCACCGTGCTGTCGGTCGCCGCGCTCGTGGTGCCGGCGGGCGGCATCGCGTACCTGGGCGCGGTGTCGTACCGCGACGAGCGGGGCGCGGTGTCGGCCCAGAACGAGTCTCAGCGCCAGGCCGCGCTGGGCGTGGCGGCGCGGATCTCGGGCCAGATCGAGGCCGCGCTCGACGGCGTCGACCAAGCGGTGGCGGTCGGCGGCCGGCCCGACGCGGCCCTGGCGCGCTACTGGTTCTGGCTCGACCCGGCCGGCCACCTGCGCGTGCCGCGGCCGGCGCCCGCGCCGACGCCGGCGTTCGAGCTCGGCGGCAGCCTCGAGCGCGGCGCGAGCTGCGCCGGCGGCCGGCTGGAGGACTGCGTCCGCGAGCTGGCGACCCGGCGGTCGCGGATCGCGCGGCTGGCCGCGGCCGAGCGCGCCGAGGCCACCGGCAACCTGGGCGAGGCCCGGCGCCAGCTCGCGCCGCTGACCGGGTTCGCCGACACCGGGCCGGCGGCGCTGCTCGGCCTGGCCCGCGTGCTCGGCCGGCTCGACGACCCGCGCGCCGCCGACGCGCTCGACCAGCTCGAGCGCCGGTTCGGCGACCGCGGGTTCGAGGGCGTGCCGGTCCGGCTGGTGGTCGCCGTGCTGCGGGCGCGCGACGCCCCGGCGGTCGCGGCGATCGCGCGCGACGTCCTCGCCGGGCGCTACGCCGGCGAGGGCGCCGCCTTGCCGCCGGTGCTCGGCGTGCTCGACCAGCTGCGCCGCCGGCTGGCGCCGGGCGATGTCGGCAAGGCCGAGCTCGGCCAGGCCGAGCTGGGCAAGGCCGAGCTCGGCAGGATCGACGCGGCGATCGCCGCGCTGCGCGCCGAGGCCCGAGCCGCGGCCGGGCTCGCCGAGGATCTCCCCGAGCTATCGCGCGCCGCGACCGCGGCGTGGCGCGGCCGGCCGGCGAGCCGCGAGCCGGCGCGCACGCTGATCTACCGCCGGCGGGCCGATGGCGGCGTGATCGGCGTCGCGGTCGACGCGCCGATGCTCGAGGCCGCCGCTGGCGACACCCTGACCTCGATCGCCGGCGGCCGGCTGCGCGTGCTGCCGTCCGGCGCGTCGCCCGGGCCCGGGCTGCGGATGATCGCGCAGGTCCCGCTCGGCGCCGCGCTGCCGCACCTCGGCGTCGCGATCGTCAACCCGCTGGCCGCGCCCGATCCGCTCGACGCCGTGATCCGCGAGCGCGCCCGGCGCCACGTGCTCTACACCTCGGCGCTGGTCGTCGCGCTCGCCCTGGGCCTGCTCGCGATGATCCGCGGCGCCGCCCGCGCCCGCGAGCTGGCGCGGCTCAAGAGCGACTTCGTCTCGACGGTGTCGCACGAGCTCAAGACCCCGCTGACCTCGATCCGGATGTTCGCCGAGATGCTCGAGCAGGGCGTCGCGCAGGGTGATCCGGCGAAGATGGCGCGCTACCACGGCGTGATCGTCCAGGAGAGCCAGCGGCTGGGCCTGCTGATCGCCAACCTGCTCGACTACGCGCAGATCGAGAAGGGCACGCGGCGTTACACCTGGGCCCGCCAGGGCGTGGCCGAGCTCGCGCGCCACGCGGCGGCGACGTTCGAGACCCTGCGCGACCCCGAGCGCGCCGGGCGCAATCCGCTGGTGATCGACGTGTCCCCCGAGGCGATGGCGGCGGAGATCGAGGTGGATCGCGACGTGGTGATCGGCGCGGTGATGAACCTCCTGGCCAACGCGGCCAAGTACGGCGGCGCGGCGCGGCCGATCGAGCTGGCGATCGCCGCCGACGCCGCGGGCGCGTCGATCGCCGTGCGCGATCACGGCCCGGGGATCCCGCCGGCCGAGCAGGCGCGGATCTTCCGGGAGTTCTACCGGGCGCCCGAGGCGTACCATTCGGGGGTCGAGGGCACGGGCCTGGGGCTCGCGCTGGTCAAGCGCCACATCGAGGCGCTGGGCGGCCGGGTCGACGTCGCGTCGGTGGTGGGCGAGGGCGCCACGTTCACGATCCGGCTGCCGCGCGCCGCCGGCAGCGAGAGGAGCACGGCGTGACCCGCATCCTGGTCATCGAGGACGATCCGTCGATCCGCATGGGCCTCGAGGACACGCTGGCGGCCAAGGGCTACCAGGTCGA
>DASWOO010000754.1:0-6186 GCA_036404335.1 Kofleriaceae bacterium | reverse complement strand
GCTGGCCGCCATCACGAGCATCACAGGAATCAGACGTCGCACGCCGCAAAATCGTAGCCCGGCTACGAGGAGAGCGCAAAACCTGTATGGTCACACCTCACATGACGGTTCCTCGCGAGACCGATTATCTCGTCATCGGATCTGGGATTGCCGGCCTCAACTTCGCCCTGCTGGCGGCGGAGCACGGCCACGTCGTGATCGTCACCAAGAAGCGGCCGGACGACACCAACACCAGCTGGGCCCAGGGCGGCGTCGCCGCGGCGCTGTCGCCCACCGACAGCTTCGACTCCCACGTCCAGGACACGCTGACCGCCGGCGACGGGCTGTGCGACGTCGACGTCGTCCAGATGTGCGTCGACGAGGGCCCGGCCCAGGTCAAGCGCCTGCTCGACGTCGGCGTCCGGCTGGCGCGCGGGCCCGATGGCGAGCTCGACCTCGGCCGCGAGGGCGCGCACACCTTCAACCGGGTGGTGCACTTCCAGGACGCCACCGGCCGCGAGATCCAGCGCGGCCTGCTCGCCGCGGTCGCCGGCCACGCCAACATCTCGATCCTCGACGAACACATCGCGGTCGACCTCCTGTCGATGGCCAAGTACGGTGGCGACCCGGCGTGCTTCGGCGCCTACGTCCTCGACCGGCGCAGCGGCGAGGTCCGGACCATCACGTCGCGCGCGACGGTGCTCGCCAGCGGCGGCACCGGCAAGGTCTACCTGTACACGTCGAACCCCGACGTCGCGACCGGCGACGGCGTGGCGATGGCGTACCGGCTCGGCGCCGCGGTGTGCGACCTCGAGTTCGTCCAGTTCCACCCCACGGTGCTCTACCACCCGCACGCGCGCAACTTCCTGATCAGCGAGGCGCTGCGCGGTGAGGGCGGCGTGCTCCGGCTCGCGACCGGCGAGACGTTCATGGAGCACTATCACCCCATGAAGTCGCTGGCGTCGCGCGACATCGTCGCCCGCGCGATCGACAACGAGCTCAAGAAGTCCGGCGCCGACTCGGTGTTCCTCGACATGACCCACCTGGACCCGGCGTTCGTCCGCGCGCGGTTCCCGACGATCTACGAGCGCTGCCTGGGCCTGGGCATCGACATCACCGTGCAGCAGATCCCGGTGGTGCCCGCGGCGCATTACATGTGCGGCGGCGTGAAGACCGACCACACCGGCCAGTCGACGATCGCCGGGCTGTACGCGATCGGCGAGTGCTCGTTCACCGGGCTGCACGGCGCCAATCGCCTGGCGTCGAACTCGCTGCTCGAGGCGATGGTGTACTCGGCGCGCGCGGCCGACGCGGTGCGGGGCGCGCCGCGCCACCGGCCGTCGGTGGTCGCGCCGTGGTCGTCGGGCGACGCCACGGACTCGAACGACCAGATCGTCGTCGCGCAGAACTGGGACGAGATCCGCCGGTTCATGTGGTCGTACCTGGGCATCGTCCGCTCGGACAAGCGGATCGAGCGCGCGCGGCACCGCATCGAGATCCTGCGCGACGAGATCCGCGAGTACTACATGGACTTCAAGATCACGAGCGACCTGGTCGAGCTGCGCAACCTCGCGCTGGTCGCGCACCTGATCATCGAGAGCGCGCGCCGGCGCAAGGAGTCGCGCGGCCTGCACGCGACCCTGGACTATCCGGGCAAGCTGGCCGAGGTCAAGCACACGGAGCTCCAGCTGACCAACGGCCCGCGCGGGTAGCCCGCGCGTGGCTTGGCTTTGGCTTGGCGCCGCCCGGTCACACCGGTCAGTCAACCGGCGTTCACACGCGGCGCGTCCACAGGCCCGCGGCGGCCGTCTGGCGCTGGCATCTCGCTCGCAGTAGCTCCGGCCATACTCTCGCTGCCGGATCTTGACGGACGGCCACGCAGCGCGGGGGGCCGCCGGAGCATGTTGCTTCGGCGGCTTTGCTATTTTCGGCGCCGGGCGGCGGGCGGCGGCGACTCGCGCTAGTGTCGAAGGCGATGCGTCTGCGCTGGCTCGGTGCCGTGGTCCTGGTCTGTGGGTGCGGCGGCGGTGGCGCGCTGACGGCGCCGGCCGCCGACGGGGTGCGGGCCTACGTCCGGGCGCTGCACGACAACGACCCGCGCCGCGCCTACGAGCTGATGACGTCCGACGCGCGCAGGAAGACCAGCTTCGACGCGTTCGCGCTGGCCTGGAAGCAGTCCGACAAGGAGCGCGCCTGGCAGGCCAAGGTCCTCGAGGCCAGCCTCAAGGGCAACCCCGACGTCGGCGAGCGCGCGCAGGTCAGCTTCTCCGACGGCAAGCAGGTCCAGCTCGAGCGCGAGGGCGTCGCCTGGCGGCTCGACAGCGAGCTGATCAGCCGGTCGCGCGCCCGCCAGCCGCGCGACGCGATCCGGCTGTTCGCCGAGGCGGTCCAGAGCCGCGACGTCGCCGGCGTGCTCGGCGTGCTGAGCCAGCGCCGGCGCGACGGCCTGACCAAGCAGGTCGAGGGCTTCATCGCCGGCATCGGCAAGCGCAGCAATGATCGCATCGATCAGTTCGGCGTCGATCGCGCCGAGCTGCGCTGGGACGAGAACGGCGTGCGCTACCGGATCGTGCTCCGCCGCGAGAACGACGAGTGGCGGGTCGACGACATCTACATCCGCCCGGCGCCGACCACCGACGAGACCGAGCCGGCCCACCCGCCCGCGGCCGACGACGATTGAGCGAGGCGCCTAGTCCCGGCGCTTGCCGAAGAACGGCAGGTAGTGGCGCAGGCTGCGCAGCCGTTCGAGCGCCTGGTGGGCGATGCTCTCGTCCTCGTGCTCCTCGCGCGGCGCCTCGTCGAACGGCATCAGCTCGGCCAGCGGCGTGACCTCGGAGACCTCGCCGCGTGGCACGCCGACCATCGCCTCGCGCGCCTCGCCGACGCTCTTGGCCAGCACGGTATGCAGGTCCTTGCGCAGCTGGACCTTCTTGAGCGCCGTGCCGATCTGCCGCGCCATCTCGCGCGTCGACGGGAACCGGTCGTCCGGGCTCGCCGACAGCGCGCGCTGGATGATCTGCACGAACCCCGACGGCACGTCCGAGCGCAGCGGCTTGAGCGGCTGGACCATGCAGTCGCGCAGCCGGCAGTAGGTGTCGTAGTCGGTCTCGCCGTCGAACAGCTTGCGGCCGACCAGCGCCTCCCACAGCACCGAGCCGCACGCGAACTGATCCGACGCCGGGGTCGGCCGGCCGCCGCCGACGATCTCGGGCGCGAGGTACGACATCTTGCCCTTGACGATGCCGGGCTCGGTCGTCTCCTGCTCGCGGTCGGGCGCGAGCGCCAGGCCGAAGTCGATCAGCTTGACCATGCCGCCGGTGGTCAGCAGCACGTTGTGCGGCGACACGTCGCGGTGGACGATCGGCAGCGAGTGGCCGTCGGGGCCGAGCCGCTCGTGCGCCGCCGCCAGGGCGCGCAGGATGCCGACCGCGACCGCGGCGATCAGCTCCCAGCGGGTGTGCTCGGCGCGCGCGACGTGCCACTTGATCCAGGTGCCCAGATCGATGCCGTCGATCCACTCCTGGATCATGAAGTAGTTGCCGTGGTCGTGGACGAAGTCGTGGACCTCGGAGATGTTGGGCGACTGCAGCGCCGAGCCGATCCGCGCCTCCTCGACGAACATCGCCACGTACTGCGGCTGGATCGCGAGGTTCGGGTGCATCTGCTTGATCGCGATGTCGCGCGCGAACCCGGCGTCGCCGCGCACCCGGCCGCGCCAGACGTCCGCCATGCCGCCGCGCCCTGCCACCTCGAGGAGCTCGTAGCGATGGCCGACGACCATGCCCGGATGCGGCTCGGGGTGTTGCTGGTCCGATCGCTGGTCTGCGCGCGGCGCTTCAGCCATTCGTCCTCGCAGCATGGCATACAAACCCCTCGCAGATTGCCCGAGTAGGGTGCCGATCTGCCCGCCGTGGTAAATTCAGGGGCGATGGAAGGCAGCACCGCGCTCGGCCGGTTCGCCGAGGTCGTCGCGCGCGAAGACTTGCACCTCGACCACGCCGCCCTGCTGATCGGCGCCTGGGATTATCCGGACCGCGATCTGGCCGGCTACCGGGCCCAGCTCGACGAGCTCGCGGGGCTGGCGGCGCCGGCGGTCGCCCGCGCCGGCAACGGCATCGCCCGTGCGCGCGCGCTCAGCGACTGCCTGTTCGACCAACTGGGGTTCTACGGCAACACCAGCGACTACTACGATCCGCGCAACAGCTTCCTGTGCGACGTGCTCGATCGGCGCACCGGCATCCCGATCTCGCTGTCGGTGCTCTACCTCGAGGTCGCGCGCCGGATCGGCGTGCTCGCCCAGGGCGTCAACTTCCCCGGCCACTTCCTGGTCCGGGTCGCGATCGAGGACGCCTGGCTGTACCTCGACCCGTTCTCGAGCGGCCGCGCGCTGACCTCGTCGGACCTCGAGGCGCTGCTGCGCAAGACCACCACGCCCGACGCCGTGCTCGAGCCGGGCGTGATCGCCGCCGCCAGCAAGCGTCAGATCATCTCGCGCATGCTCGTCAACCTCGCCGGGATCTACGGCCGCAACGGCGATCTGCCGCGCTCGCTCGACGTGCTCGAGCGCCTCGCCGTGCTCGAGCCCAACAATCCGCGGATCTCGCGCGACCTCGAACAGCTCCGCGACCGTGTCAAAGGGCTGAATTGACCGTATAGTCCGCGCGTCATGGCCGAATCGGGTGATCCGTTCTCGCCGGGCTCGGTCGCCAAGCAGCTCGACTACTGCACCTTCTGCCCGAAGATGTGCCGGCACGCGTGCCCGGTCTCGACGGCGAGCGGGCGCGAGACCTACATCCCGCAGGTCAAGATGGACCGGCTGAACCAGCTACGCCTGGGGCGCAGCGCCTGGACCGCGGAGTCGACCGATCCGCTGTGGGCGTGCACCGGCTGCCGGCACTGCACGATGTACTGCGACCACGCCAACGAGCCCGGGCTCGTGCTGCTGACCGGGCGCGCCGCCGCGGTCGCCAAGGGCCAGCCGCACCCGGCGCTCGCCGGCTACAGCGAGCGGTTCCGCGCCCGCGAGCAGCGGCTCAGCGTGAAGCTGTCGATGATGTTCGAGGGCCAGCTCGCGACCGAGGGCGAGATCGGCTACTGGCCGGGCTGCGACGCGATCGACAAGGGCGCGGCGGACATCGCCGCGGCGATGGCGGTGTTCGAGCGGGTCGGGCTCGGCGAGGTCAAGCTCGTCGAGGCGCAGCAGGCGTGCGCCGGCTATCCGCTGCTCGCCGCCGGCCACCGCGATCTGTTCCGCTGGCACGCCGGCCGGGTCGCGTCGTCGCTGCGCGGGTTTCGCAAGGTCGCGATCAACTGCTCGGCGTGCCTGTACGCGCTGCGCGCGCAGTACCCGGCCGAGGGCATCAACCTGCGGACCGAGGTCGTCTCGCTCGCCGATCTGATCGCGCCGGCGGCGGATAGCCTGGCGTGCCCGGTCGAGCGGCGGTCGGTCTACTACCACGACCCCTGCCACCACGCGCGCTACAACGACGTCGTCGAGTCGCCGCGCAAGGCGCTCGGCAAGCTCGCCGAGGTCCGCGAGTTCGGCTGGTGCAAGTCGGACACGGAGTGCTGCGGCGGCGGCGGCCTCCTGCCCAAGACCATGCCGCTGGTCGCCGACCAGATGGCCAAGCGCCGGCTCGCGGAAGTCCAGGCCACCGGCGGCGGCATGGTGGTCACGTCGTGCGCGACCTGCGCGTTCATGCTCAAGCGCAACGCCCCGCCCTCGGTCGAGGTCGCCGACCTGGCGACGGCGATGGCGACCCTGTCCGGGACCGCCTTCGCGCCGCCCGCGGTGGCCGCCGACGACGAGTAGGGGTCGCCGTGCTAGGGTTTCGGCCCGATGCCGAACACGCCGCGCATGGTCCCGGCCCAGAACCCACCACCGGGCTGGGGTCAGCCGCAGCAGCCACCGCCGCAGGGCTGGCAGCAGCGCCTGCCGCCGGGCTGGCAACCGCCGGGCGGGATGCGCCGGAGCCGCGGCAAGTGGATCGCGCTGGTCGTGGCCGCCGCGGTCGGCGTCGGGCTGATGCTGTCGGTGCCCGGCTACTGCACGCGCCGCGAGGTCCGCAAGTACCGCGAGGAGATGGCGGTCCGCGCCGACATGCTCAAGCGCTGGAAGGCCACGCTCAACGCCGGCACCTGCTGGCGGCGGTCCGACGGCACGCGCTGGTACCCGGCGATCGAGCTGTCGATCGCCGGCAAGGGCGA
>DASWOO010000753.1:0-5981 GCA_036404335.1 Kofleriaceae bacterium | reverse complement strand
CATCAGCACCGCCCGGTCGCGCCGCCGCACCAGCTCGGCGTCGTCGCCGGCGTCGAGCGCCACCAGCCGCGCCAGCGCCTCGTCGCCGCCGAGCTTGCCCAGCGCCTCGGCCAGCGATCGCCGCTCGTCGGCCGCCGCGCCGCCGGCGTCCCAGCGCGCGATCAGCGCCGCCCGCACGTCGGCGAGCGCCTCGGCGTCCTCGGCGTCGCGCCCGGCACCGAGCTTGCCCAGCGCCACGATCGCCGCGCGCCGCGCCCGCGGCATGGCCTCGGCGCTCGTCCCGGACACCGCCGCGATCAGCCTCGCCCGCGCCTCGCCATCGCCGGCCCGCGCCAGGAGCCCGAGCACCGCGATCAGCCGCGCTTTGGCGCCATCCTCGACGTCCGGCAGCCGGACAGCCACGGCCGCCCGGCCGGTCGCCCCGAGCCCGGCCACCGCTGGCGCGGCCCGGGTCGCGGCCGGCTCGTCGCCGGCGATGATCAGCTCGACCAGCGCCGCGGCGTCGCGCGCGCCCGGCGTGAAGCCGGGCCGGGCGAGCTCACGCGCCAGATCGAACTCGGGCCCGCGCGCCAACGGCTTACTTGCGGCTCTTCTTGCGCGCGGCCTTCTCGGCCTTGCGCTTCTCGCGCGCCCGCGCCTTGTCGATCGGCCGCGGCGCGCCGACGGCGGCCTTGCTGCCCGGCGGCGTGTAGCCCTTGGGCAGGCCGGGCAGGTTGCCGGTCGGGATGCCCGGCATGTTGGGCATGTTCGGCAGCCCGCCCTCGAGCCCGCCGGCCATCAGCGAGTTGATGTCCATGTTGGCGAGCTTCTTCATCTGCGAGAACTGCTTGAAGCCCGGGATCTTGCCCATCAGGCCGGTCGACGCGCCGAGCTGCACCATCATCTGGCGCATCTGCGCGAACTTCTGCAGCAGCTCCTTGACCTCGTTCTCGGTGCGGCCCGAGCCCTTCGACACGCGCTTGACGCGGCCGGGGTTGAAGTCGGCGCGGCGGCGCTTGGCCTGGCGGCCCGAGGTCGCGACGAAGTCCTCCCACGTGGTGGCGACGAACACCTGCGGGTTCAGCCGCTCCTCGTGGGTCATCGACGAGATCATCGCCTCGATCTTGACCAGCTCGCGGTCGTCGAGGTTGACGCCCTCGGGCAGGCCGCCGCCGAAGAACGGCAGCTTCTCGAACAGGTCCTTGAGCGATCCCATCTTCTGGATCAGCCGGATCTGCTCGAGGAAGTCCTGCATGTCGAACTTGCCCTTGAGCATGCGGAGGGCGTCTTCCTCCGCCTTCTCGGCATCGACCACCTGCTCGAAGTCCTTGACCAGGCCGACGATGTCGCCCATGCCGAGGATGCGCGAGGCCAGGCCCTCGGGCCGGAACTCCTCGAGCTTGTCGAGCGACTCGCCCATGCCCAGGAACTTGATCGGCTTGCCCGTGATCTCCTTGACCGACAGCGCCGCGCCACCGCGGGCGTCGCCGTCGAGCTTGGTCATGATCACGCCGTCGAGGTTGAGGCGCTGGTTGAACGTCTCGGCGACGTTGACCGCGTCCTGGCCGGTCATGGCGTCGAGCACGAGGAAGATGTTGGCGGGCTGGGCCGCCTTGTCGATGTCCTCGAGCTCCTGCATCAGCGGCTCGTCGATCGCGAGCCGGCCGGCGGTGTCGTAGATGATGACGTCGCAGCCGTCCTGCGCGGCCCGCGCCGCGGCCTCGCGGCAGATCGTGACCGGGTCCTTGCCCTCGAGCGAGAACACCGGCATGTCGAGCTGGCGGCCCAGGGTGCGGAGCTGCTCGATCGCGGCCGGACGGTAGATGTCGGCGGCGACCAGGAGCGGCTTCTTCGAGAACGTCTTCTCGAGGTAGCGGGCGAGCTTGCCGACGCTGGTGGTCTTGCCCGAGCCCTGCAGACCGACGAACATGATGCCGGTCGGGCCCTTCTTCGCCCACTTGAGCTCGGTGTCGACCGGGCCCATCATCTTGATCAGCTCGTCCTGGCAGATCGCGACGAACGCCTGCTCGGGCGTGATCGTGCGGGTGCCGTACTCCTTGCTCTTGGCGCGGAGCTCGACCTCCTTGCCGCGCGCGGCCTCGCGGACCCGCTCGAGGAACCGCTTGACCACGCGGAACTCGACGTCGCCCTCGAGCAGCGACAGCCGGACGTCCCGGAGCGCATCCTCGATGATCTCGTCGTTGAGCTCCGCGACGCCGGTCAGCCGCTGCCGAGCAGCGCGAAATCCTTTGGCAAGTGTCTCCAGCACACGCCTCCTATAACACGCCCGCGCGGGGCATGGCGTAGATCAGGAGCGCGAGGCCCCGGCGATCGCGCGGACCTGGGGATCTGGGTCATGGCTGAGGCGGGCCAGCACGCCCAGATCGCCGCCGGTCGGGCGGCGGGTCCAGGCGGCGCGGGCGGCGGTGGCCCGGATCGCCGGGTCGCCGTCATGCGACAGGTGGTCGATCACCAGGTCGTCGCCGACCAGCGGGAACGCCCACTCCAGGGCATGGCCGACGGCGAGCTTGCGCAGCGGGTCGTCCGACAGCGCCCAGGTCGCCGCCAGGTGGGTCGCCGACAGCCGGCGCATCCCGCCGCGCGGGCCCATCGCCAGCGCCAGGCTGCGGCCGAGCGCGATCGCCGCATCCTGCGGGTCGAGGTGCTCGCGGTCGATCGGCACGCTGGCGTCGAAGTCGAGGTCGCAGCTGACCGCGTCACAGGCGAGCTCGGCGACCGGCGCCTCGCGGGCCTGGGCCGCCGCGGCGGGACCGGCGGCGGACGTCGACAGCGCGAGCGCGGTCAGCTTCGATAACAGGCGGCGAAGTGAGGCCTTCGACATGAGTCCGGGCAAGATGGGCACGACCGTTGGTCTAGTCATCCTGACGGAATAGTCAGGTCGCTACGTGCCCGCGGCTTCGATCCCGTCGAGCCCGTCGTCGTAGGGCAGGCCTTCATAGTCATCGCGGTACAGCGCGCCCAGCCGCTGGGTCACGAACACCTCGATCAGCTCCGGGTCGTACATCTTGCCGGCGGTCTTGCGGAGGATCGCCTCGCACTCCTCGAGCGAGAGCGCCTTCTTGTACGGCCGGTCGGTCGACATCGCGTCGTACGCGTCGGCGATCGCGACGATCCGCGCGACCAGCGGGATGTTCTCCGCCACCATCGTGTCCGGGTAGCCCGAGCCATCCCAGCGCTCGTGGTGGTTGCGCACCGCCGGCATGATCGGGTGCAGCATCGAGATCTTCGAGGCGATGTCGTAGCCCTTCATCGGGTGCTCGCGCATGTGCTGCCACTCGACGTCGTCGAGCGGCCCGGGCTTGAGCAGCACCGCGTCGCGGATGCCGATCTTGCCGATGTCGTGCAGGAACGCGCCGAACTCCAGGGTCTCGAGCCCGTCGATCGGGTAGCCGGCCTCGCGGGCGAGCACCAGCGAGTAGGCCGCGACCCGGCCGCAGTGGCCCTTGGTGTACGGATCCTTGGCCTCGATCGCCTCGGCGAGCCCGAACAGCGCCTGGCGGTTGGCGGCCTTGAGCTTCTCGTAGCTCTCCTCGAGCTCCTTGGTCCGCTCCTTGACGACGACGTCGAGCAGGGTCTCGCGCCGCTGCAGCTTGGTCTGGTCGAGCGACAGCTTGCGGACCAGGTCGCGCTGATCCTCGACCAGCGACAGGAACTTCATGCCCTCGCCGACCAGGGCGACCAGCCGGCTGCGCTCGCTGGCCTTGGCGACCAGCCGGATGATCGTGCCGCCGTGGGCCGGCCGGTAGTCGAGCTCGACCGCCTCGTCGGGCGACGACACCAGCGCGATCCGCAGCGCCTCGGGCGCGAACAGCACGCTGCCCTCGAGCAGGCCGACGCCGTCGAACGTCGAGCCGACGTGGTTGGCGACCACGACGTGGACCGGCTGCGACCGGAGCTTGTTCATCGCCTCGACGGTCGAGCGCGCGGTCTCGACGGTGAGCCCGAGGCCACCTAACAATTCGGCCAGCTCGCCGAGGGCCTCGACGTGCGGGTGCGCGACCAAGGCCCGGAACCGGCGGCTCACAGCAGGCACTATATCGGTGGCAAACCCGCGCGCAATGGGTAGATTCCGGCGACTGGATGCAGGAAGAGGTCACAGGCAATCTCACCGGGCTCAAGGCGAGCGAGATCAAGGCGCTGGAGCGGTTGTACCGTCGGAGAGTCGCGCCTACCGAAGTCGTGTCCGCCGAGCTGGCGACCCAGCTCGCCGCCCAGAGCGCCCAGCTTCACCGGCAGCTGGGCGTATTGATCGATCGCCGCGGTGCAATCCAGCATGCATTTGTCGGCGATGCTTCCAAGCTCGTGCTGCCGGACGTCGGCCGGATGCGCGGCGGGCAGGGCCGGTTCCGCGGTCTGCGCCTGGTGCACACCCACCTGCGTGGTGAAGCGCTCACCCGGGACGATCTCACGGACCTCGCCCTGCTGCGGCTCGACGCGGTGGCGGCGATCACGGTCGACGCCGCCGGTCGGCCGGGCAAGGTGTTCATCGGCCACCTGCTGGCCGATGGCCCGCCGGACCGGCCGTGGCGCGAGCTGCCGGCCGAGTCGCCGAGCGCGCCGACCACCAACTTCGTGGAGCTGATCGCCGGGCTCGAGGCCGAGGTCGGCCGGGTCCGCCGGGTCGCCGCGACCGACGTCGGCAAGGACCGCGCGCTCCTGGTCCACGTCGGGATCGGCCGCGCCAAGGATTCGGAGGCGCGCGTCGCCGAGCTGCGCGAGCTGTGCCGGACCGCGGGGGTCAAGGTCCTCGACGTGCTGGTCCAGCGCCGGCCCGAGGCCGATCCGAAGTACCTGGTCGGCCGCGGCAAGCTCGACGAGATCCTGCTGCGCGCGATGCAGCTCGGCGCCGAGGTCGTGATCTTCGATCCCGATCTGACGCCGGGCCAGGCCCGCGCGATCAGCGAGGCGACCGAGCTCAAGGTCCTCGACCGCACGATGCTGATCCTCGACATCTTCGCCCAGCACGCGACCAGCCGCGACGGCAAGCTGCAGGTCGAGCTCGCCCAGCTGCGCTACGCGCTGCCGCGGCTGATCGAGAAGAACACGATGATGTCGCGGCTGACCGGCGGGATCGGCGGCCGCGGCCCGGGCGAGACCAAGCTCGAGATCAACCGGCGCCGCGCCCGCGACCGGATCAACCTGCTCGAGAAGCGGCTCGAGGATCTCGCCGGCGATCGCCGGCTGCGCCGCCAGCGCCGGACCGACCGCGAGGTGCCGATCATCGCGATCTGCGGCTACACCAACGCGGGCAAGTCGACCCTGCTCAACAGCCTGACCGAGGGCGACGCGCTCGCGGCCGACAAGCTGTTCGCGACGCTCGATCCGATCTCGCGGCGGCTGCGCTTCCCCCACGAGCGCGAGGTCGTGATCACCGACACGGTCGGGTTCATCCGCGACCTGCCGACCGAGCTGGCCCGGGCGTTTCGCGCGACGCTCGAGGAGATGGCGGACGCCGACCTGCTGGTCCACGTCGTCGATGCCTCGGATCCGGATCGCGATCAGCACATCCGCGCGGTCGACGGCATCCTGTCCGACCTGCAGCTCGCCGAGAAGCCGCGGGTCCTGGTGTGGAACAAGGCGGACCGGCTCGACGAGGCCGACGCCGACGTCCTGGCCAACCACGGCGGCTTCGTGGTCTCGGCGCTCGACCGGGCGACGTTCGGGCCGCTGCTCCTGGCGATCGAGCGCGCGCTGTGGAAGCAAGGGAAAGAAGCGGCGGTGGCGCGCGTGGCGATGCCGTGACCACGCCGGCGTGGAAGCGCGTCGGCCTGCTGCTGTTCGCGACCGGCTGGGGCGGCAACCACATCGCGCCGCTGTTGCTGATGTATCGCCAGCGGCTCGGGCTCGACCCGGCGGCGCCGCAGCTGCTGCTCGGCGCGTACGCCCTGGGCCTGGTGCCCGGCCTCTTGCTCGCGGGGCCGCTGTCGGATCGCCGCGGCCGGCGGGCGGTGGTGCTGCCGTCGGCGGGGCTGGCGGTCGCG
>DASWOO010000752.1:0-9675 GCA_036404335.1 Kofleriaceae bacterium | reverse complement strand
GAGGGCGTGAGCAGCCAGGAGAACGTCGAGGACCTGCGCAAGGTCGTCACCGCGCTCGGCACGGCCAACCTGGTCGTCAACGCAGCCATCGCGGCCACCACCACCGGGCTGTCGATGGAGGCCGCCCAGTCCGGCCCGTTCGCCGTGATCAGCCGCTTGCTGCCCTGAGCGAAGCGCAGCCGCGGCCCGCGCCTGGCGGCGGCTACCAGCGGGTGCCGCGGATGCGGGCGACGAGCGGGCCGAGCGCGTCGCGGGCGGTCTCGAGCAACAGGTCGGACTGGCCAACCACGCCGGCGACCGGCGGGCCGAAGGTGTAGTAGGTCTCGACCGCGAGCTCGCCCAGGATGCTGTGGCGCAGCAGCGTGTCGCGGAACCGGCGCAGCATCTCGACGTCGTTGGCCAGGACCGAGCCGTAGGCGGCGGTCGCCACGAAACACGCGTCGACCTCGCCGGACCTGCGCTCGGCGGTCATGAACGTCGTGGTCGCGATCGGCCCCGGGTTACCGCAGTTGTCGTAGGCGCGGACCGCGACGGTGTACTCGGTCTCGGGCAGGAGGCCCTTGATCGTCAGCGACTGCGGCGAGCCGGGGGCGGCGATCTCGCCGTCGAACGTGACCTCGCTGGCCTGCGTGAAGTTGGCCTCGGTCATCTCGACGTCGCCCTGCATGTAGCGCACGTCGTAGCCCTGGACCTTGCCGACCATGCCGTCGTCGCCCGGCGCGACGAACGTCAGCGCGGCGCCGGTCTGCTGCGGGTTCGAGACCAGCATGCTCGACGGCGCGCCGGGCGCGACCGTGTCGTGCTCGATCGCCGAGCGGACGCGCAGCCGGAACATCTCGCCGTCCTTGCTGGTCAGCATCAGGCGGAGCGCACCGCGGCCCGGCACGTCGCTGGTGATCGTGGCGTCGGGCGCGTGCAAGGTCGCCGCGCCGTCGGGGTCGCCGTAGCCGGCGTACGTGTCGGTCGACGCCGTGGCCTCGCCGTCCTGGATCGCGAACGGCACCTTGTAGATCACCGACGGCATGCCGCGGTACGGCACGCCGTAATCGCCATACGCGACGTCGGGCGACGGGTACTTGCCGTACGTGTAGCTCGTGGTGTTGAAGTCCTGCTCGAGCGCGACCTCGACGAACATGACGTAGCTGCCCATCGCCATGGTCGCGTCGATCGGCCAGACCAGCGAGGTCTGGGTGCCGAGCTTGGGCGTGGCCCCCGAGATCGCGTCGAACGGGTTCATCGTCCGGTACATCTGCACCGACGGCGAGTCGATGCCCGGCGTGGGATCGACGTCGTTGCGCGGCGGGTACAGCGAGCTGTTGGTGCCCATCACACCCTTGTCGGTGTACGCCGCGGACGCGCAGGTCGCCGCATCCCACGCGGCCTCGTCGTGGCCGAGCGGGCGGCAGTAGCGCAGCTCGCGCGAGCTCTGGCCCGCCATGTGGCTGAGCGCGCTCTCGCCGCCGGATTGAAAGTCGAGCTCGGGGAAGCTCAGGCCGTGGCGGTGCGACCACACCGGGAACACCATGCGCCGGCCATACGGCCAGTTGGGCCCGCTGTTGAAGTCGAACCGGCCGGGGCGGTTGCCGAGGCCGAACTTGCCGGTCTGCTGGGTGATGAAGATCGTCTTGACGAACTTGCCGTCCGGGGTCTCCATCCACGCGACGATCTGCGGATCGATCTCGGGGCCGCTGGACGACCGCGTGGCGTCGGTCGCGCTGATCCCGCCCGGCGTGAAGTCGAGCGTGACGTACCGGCACGACGCGGGCGTCGAGTCGGCGCGCGCCCCCGCGCCCCCGGCGACGACGGAACCCAGGAGCGCCAGAAGCACCGACCCGCGGCGAAACACGGCCATGGCCGCATTATTGCCAGCAATCGCGGTTCGACAAGCGGCAAAACGCGCCAACGCACCCCCGGATCGGGCGATGTCACACCGAGGGCCTAGCTTCCCCGGGTGGCGCGCACGCCGAGAGCCGAACATCTGATCCTCGACCTCGAGACGGTGCCCGACACGTCGCGCTGGCAACGCCCGGAGCCCGGCCATGGCGAGCCGGCGTTCCCGCCGACCTGGGCGCACCGGATCATCGTGATCGGCTGCCTGTGGCTCGACGCCAGCTATCGCCTGACGCGGTTCGGGGTGTTCGGCGACGCGTCGCCCCCCAGCGCCGGCGCCCCCGCGACGCCGGCCGAGCTCGACCTGCGCGAGCGGCAGCTGATCGAGGAGCTGTCGCGGTTCGTCGGCGATGCTCGCACGGTGCTGGTCACCTACAATGGCCGCAGCTTCGACCTTCCGGTGCTGGTCCTGCGGTCGCTATGTCACGCCGTCGCCCTGCCCTGGTACTACCGCGACCCCGACACCCGGTCGCGCTACCGCGAGGCCGGCCACCTCGACTTGTGCGACTGGCTGACCGACCACGGCGCGATCCGCGCTGGCAAGCTCGACACGTTCACCCGGCTGATCGGCCTGCCCGGCAAGACCGGCATGGACGGCTCGCAGGTCGAGGGCCTGTACCAGGCCGGGCAGCTCGCCTCGATCCAGCAGTACTGCCTGACCGACGTGGCGCAGACCGCGCTGTTGTTCCTGCGGTTCCGCCTGCTGCAGGGCAAGCTGCCGCGCGAGACCTACCGCGAGCGCGCCGCGGGCCTGCTCGACGCGCTCGCCGCCGACGGCCGGGTGACGGCGATGCTCGACCGGCTCGACCGGGCGCAGCTGCTCGGGCTACCCGACGCGACGTAGGCGCTGGCGATACAGCTCGGCGCTGAGCTTCTTGCGATCGCGCGCCGCGGTCGACCGGTAGTGATAGTGCGGCACGTCCTTGATCGTCGGCAGCGCGTCGACCCGCGGCACGCCGAGCTCGCCGAGCCAGCCCGCGATCTCGGCCTCGAGCGCGCCGCCCTCGGCGAGCCACACCACGGTCTTGTGCTCGGTGAGCCGCAGCGTGCCCTTGAGCGCCCGGACGTAGACCGAGATCTCGAGGTGGCCGTTGGCGAGCTCGGTGTCCTGGTCGTCGAGGATGCGCAGGATCCGGCGCGAGTCGACCCGCGACGTCAGCCAGACCTCGGCCTTGCCGGCGTCCTCGAAGTGATCGAGCAGCCGGATCTCCAGGTTGTCGGCCTGGGGCAGCCGCTCGATCAGGCCCAGGAACAGCTCGGTCAGCAGCGCGTCGTCGGGCTGGGCCTCGATCACCAGCAGCTCGCGCTGCGGCCGCACCGTCCAGCCGACCTGCACGCCGCGCACCCCGGCGAGCCGCGACAGCTGCGGCAGCACCCCGGTCGGCCAGTGGAACCGCGGCACGTCGGCGAGCAGGCGCGCCTGCTCGGCCACGTCGAGCGCGACCGCCGGCAGCTTGCCGAGCGCCTCACCGAGCGGGATGTCCGCCTCGGCCGCGTTGTCGGCGGCGATCGGGTGGCAGCCGGGCGCGAACCGCTGGGCCAGCGCGATCGCGGCGCCGAGGTCGTTGCCGGCGGCGACCACGACGCACGGCTGGGCCAGCGCCGGCCGGCTCGGCCCGTCGAGCGCGAGCCGGTACCAGCTGCGCTTGGTGCTCGGCTCAGTTGCCATTCGGGCTCAGGATCACGACGGTGACGACGTCCTGGATGTTGCCGCCGAAGCCGAGCAAGGTCGCCGCGGCGGGGCCCTGGCTGGTCGAGAACTCGGTGCCGAACGGCGCGTCCGCCGACAGGAAGATGCCGGTCTTGCCGGTCGAGCCCGGGGCGAACTTCGAATCGCTGTCGTCGGTCAGGTACATCACCGTCGACGGCGCGTCCGGCGACTTGGCGACCACCGTGGCCTTGGCCACCGGCGCGCCGGCGCTGTCAACCACCATGCCGACCGTCAGCCCGCCCGGCGGGAAGCCCTTGGTGCCGAGCGCGTCGAGCAGCCGGGTCAGCTGCGGCCGCTGGATCCACGCGCCGCGCAGGCCGATCGGCGGCCGCGACACGGCCTTGCACGCCACGGTCGGCGTCGCCTGGGCGACCGGCTGGAACACCTCGGCGCACGCGAACCGGGTCAGCTTGAGCGACAGCTCGTCGCCCCACCGGGCGTGCGCCGTGTCGCCGGTCGCCGAGGGCTGGCGCGGTAGCAGGTGCAGCGCGTTGGCCGGCAGCTCGTAGTGATCGTCGACGCCCTGCGGCTCGCCGACAAACACGTCGAGCTGCGGCGCGTCGGCCTCGGTCACGAACGCGTGGCGGTCGAAGTCGACGACATCGGCGCTGACCGACGTCAGATCGGCCGGCTGGCACGACGTATTGATCGCGGAGAGATCGGTGCAGCCGAGCGTGACCTCGACCTTGGCGTCGCCCGGGTCGTAGAACCCGACGCCGCCGAGCGCGGGCGACGGCGTGGTCGGGCTCGCCTGCTCGACCGGGAAGCCGGTGCCCGACGAGAACTGGATGTGATCGGGGCACATCAGCTGCTGGGTGACCGGGTCGGTCAGGATCTCGGTCGCGGGGTACAGCGCGACCTGGACCTCGAGGTGCTGGACCGGGATCGGCGCGTTCTGCAGATCGACGCTCGCGAGCGAGCACATGTCCTGACTGCCGTCGCGCGCCACCGCCGTGCACTGGCTGAGGAACGGGCGGTCCGGCTTGCTCGGATCGAGGATCTTGATGCTCATCACCGCCGGGCACAGCAGCTTGACCTTCTCGCACACGGTCGACGGGCAGGTCTGCGACTCGGAGCCCGACAGGCCGATGATCAGCTGCGGCACCGGCGTGCTGCAGGCGGCGAGCCCCAGCCCGCCGAGCGTTATCAACATCGTGGCGATCTTCATGACAGCGCTAGAAAATCTCTGACCTGCCGGCTCATAGCGTACTCGACGATCGCCCGCCGCGCTCTACTTCGACGCGGCGCCGAACCCGGAGATATCACTGTTCCACGGCCGCGAGGCCTCCGAATAGTGCGCCCATGCATAGCCGCCGATGAACGCCAGGATCACCGCCGCCGCGACCCCGACGTGCACGCTGGTCCGCAGGTACCACTTCTTGTCGGCGACGAGCGGCGCGTGCTCGGCCTCGGGCAGCGCGCGCGGCGGCGCGAGCTGGTTCAAGATCTCCATCGGGTTGTCGTGGCCCAGGGGGTGGACCGCCGAGAACCCCGGCGCGTGATCACGCCACACCTGCCAGGTGATCTTGCCGGCGTCGCTCGACAGCAGCACCGCCTCGTGGACGTTGACGAAGCTGCCGAGCGCGGCCATCGCCGTCGCGCGCGCCGCCGCGTCGCGGGCCTGCGCCAGCGCGAGCCGGAACCGCGCGACCTTCTGCGGCCGGGTCAAGAGGCCGTCCATGATCGTCGCCTCACCGGGGCGGGTCGACGTGACCAGGATCTCCTTGCCGCCGGTCTCGCGCAGCATGCCGGTCAGCCACACGACGTGGCGGCCGAGCGCGACCTTGAACTCGCCGGGCGCCTGGCCCAGCTCCTCACCGTCGATCCAGACCTGGCCGACGCCGCGCACCGAGATCGTGCCCTGGTCGCCCGGCGCGGCGAGCGCCGCCTGCGTGGCGGCCTCGAAGGTCTGCACGACCTCGGGCAGGTAGTGCAGATCGTCGAGCGTGCGGTGCGGATCGAGCCGGTGGGTCAGCGCGAACGCCTCGCGCGCGTCGGCGTCCTTCTTCTCGCCCAGCCGCGACTGGCCGAGCGCGAGCGCGAGGTCGGCGTACAGCGAGATCGCCGCGCGCGGCGTGACGTGGAGCAGGATCTCCTGGCCCTCGACCGCATCGATCGCGGCCTCGCGGAAGTTGCGCTGGGCGAGGTTCTGCGCGGCGGCCATCCGCTTGCGCTGGGCGTCGATCAGCCGCAGCTCGTCGTCGGGCGGCAGCTTGTCGACCAGGGCCGCGCCGTCGGAGATCGCCGGCGGGGCCAGCTCGACGTGCGACGCCAGCAGCTCGAGCAGCCGGTAGCCGACGTCGCGCACCGCGGGGTCGTTGGCGAGGTCGATCACGGCGACCGGCCGGCGCATCGCGCGCAGCTGCATCTCGCTGACCCGGCGCGGATCGAGCCGTGGGGCCGCGCTACTCGTAGCACCGCTCGGGCCATCGCCGCGCGCCGTGCCGAGCGAGGCCCAGCCAAACGCGAGGCACATCACGCCGCACACGATGCGGACGATGCGCGTTCGGACCGCCATACCGGGCGCCATTCCCTTAGTATAAAGCACAGGACCGGGCGCCAGCCTACGGAGTTCGCCCGGCGGTAACCGTCGATACGCCTCACGTTGCGAGAAGTCCGGCCCCCAGGGCCCGGGCGCCAAGGCATGGAAGAACCGCTTCAGAGATCGCTCGAACGCTACGACGTGCTGGACCGCATCGCGGTCGGCGGCATGGCGGAGGTCTTCCTCGCCAAGGCCTACGGCGCGCACGGCTTCGAGAAGACGCTCGCGATCAAGCGGATCCTGCCCGAGCTTGCCAACGACCCGGAGTTTGCCGCGCGGTTCATCGCCGAGGCCAAGGTCGCGGTCAAGCTATCGCACGCCAACGTCGTCCAGGTGTTCGACTTCGGGCGGATCGGCGAGTCGCTGTTCATCGCGATGGAGTTCGTCGACGGGCTCGACCTCGCCGCGATGCTGCGCAAGTTCAAGGACGAGAAGCGCCAGGTCCCGCTGCCCGCGGCGTTCCACATCGCGATCGAGATCGTCCGCGCGCTCGACTTCGCGCACAGCCACAACGTCGTGCACCGCGACGTGTCGCCGTCGAACATCCTGATCTCGCGCGCCGGCGAGGTGAAGATCGCCGACTTCGGCATCGCGATCGCCGCGTCGCCCCACCGCGGCGACGGCGGGCCCGGGCCGCGCAAGGTCATGGGCAAGTGGCGCTACATGTCGCCCGAGCAGGCGCGCGGCGACACCCTGGACACGCGCAGCGATCTGTTCTCGGCGGCGGCGGTGATGTACGAGCTGTTCACCGGCGACAAGCTGTTCCCGGGCGACGAGGCCGAGGACATCATCCGCAACATCGAGGGCATGACGATCCCCAAGATGTCGGCGATCCGCCCCGGCCTGCCGTCGCGGCTCGACGACGTGCTGGCGCTGGCCCTGGCGAGGAAGCCGATCGATCGGCCGTCGCGCCCGGCGTCGATCCTGCGCTCGCTGATCGAGCTGTCGTACGAGTCGTCGATCATGGCGACCGCGCTCGACGTCGCCGAGGCGCTGGCCACGGTGGTGCCGGCCAAGCGGATCACCGGCCAGGGCGCGCTCGACGACGTGATCCGGCGCCAGCTCGCCGACAAGGCGACCGGCACCCGCCGGACCGACGTCGCCGACAGCAAGCCGCCGTCGACCCAGACCGCCGAGATCGAGTCGACCGGGCTGTTCCGCAAGCTCGACAGCGACGGCCTGCCGCGGCTCGAGACCCCCGACGCCAGCCCGCGGCCGCGGCGGGCGACCAACGCGTCGGGCGGCGCCGCGCCCCGGCCGGGCGAGCTGATCCAGCTCTACGGCGGCAAGGATCCGGATCGCCAGACCGAGGTCGGCGGTCCGCCCACCGGACAGGTGCCGCGCGCCGAGCTGACCAACCCGGCGATGCAGCGCGCGCGAGCGCGGCACCGGCTCGGGATCCGCGCGGTCGTCGGCCTGGCGATCGCCGCGGCGTTCGTCGGCGTCGGCGTGGTGATGACCCTGCACTTCACCGGCCGCGGCACCGCGCGCGAGCCCCTGACGGTCGCCATGCCGGTCGCGGCGATCGATGCCGGCGTGGTCGAGGCCAAGGGCACGCTCGAGCTCGACTCGATCCCATCGGGCGCGGTGGTCACCGTCGCCGACCACCTGCTCGGCGTCGCGCCGCGCTCGGCGCGGGTCACGGCCGGGGCCAAGATCCATATCAAGCTCGACCTCAAGGGCTACCAGCTCTACGAGGATGACCTCACCGTCGACGCGGGCAAGACCAGCGTGCTGCGGCCGCGGCTGACCCCGGCGCCGGCGATGCTGCACGTCGAGACCACGCCGCCGGGCGCGCAGGTCACGCTAGGCGATCAGGTGATCGGCGTGACGCCGCTGACCAAGCCGGCCGGGGTGATCAAGGGCGCGGAGCTGGCGATCAACCGGGCGGGCTACGAGCCGATCCGGCTGCGGGTCGACCTGCACGCGGGCGAGCAGACCGACATCAGCCGCGAGCTCCGCGAGCTCCAGAAGTTCGGCACCGTGCTGGTCAACGTCGGCGGCGCCGCCGAGTGGGGCTACGTGTGGTTCAAGGGCAAGAACCTCGGCCAGAACTACACGATGGCCGGCGGTCAGACCCCGTTCAAGCTGCCGATCGGCCGGCAGCAGCTGCAGATCGCGCACCCCAAGGCGGGGTCGCGGACGGTGACCGTCGAGGTCACCGAGCAGGCGCCGTCGAAGATCAGCGTGACCTTGTGATCGCTACTTCTTGCGGCGGACGACCTGCAGCGTCACCTCGCCGTCGGCGCTGAGCCTGGCGCGGCACGCCAGGCGGACCTTGGTGAGGTGATAGACGTTGCCGAGGTGCTTGCGCTCCTCGTCGGTGTACGGCACGAGGTGCTCGGCGCCGGCGAGGATCTTGACCCGGCACAGGCCGCAGGTGCCCTTGCCGACGCACGCGGTGTCGATCGCGGCCTGGGCCCGCGCGCCGGCCTCGAACAGGCTGGCCCCGAGCGGCAGGTCGACGCTGGTGGGGTCACCAGCGCCGCCGGCGGGGGCGCCGGCGGGGGCGCCGGCGGGGACGATCGTCACGCGCGGCAAGCCGCGCTTATAGCTCGGATTCGACCAGCTGCGGGGCGGCTTCGCGGTCGCCGAACGCGCACCACGCGAGCAGCTCGAGCAGGTAGCCCTCTGCGGCGCGGACCTCGCCGGCCGCGACCGACAGCGAGGCCATCCACGACAGCGTCCGCGCGCGCGGCCGGAGATCCTGAGACGAGGTGGCGGCCAGGGTGGATTCCGTAGACGAAGTCGAGGCCATCATTATGTTTTGGAGGTAGTTCACGGACGGTGCCAATCGCGGGTCCGCCCCCGACGCGGGTCGCCGTGGGGCTACCGCGTGGTAACCGCGTGATCGGCCGTCCGGCGCCGGCGCGATCCGAGCGCTGGCGTCGTGACCGGCCGGCCGCTGGCGCGCACACCGAGGCGCGGCGGCGCAGCGGCGGGATCAGCTCTCGCGGCGCAGCAGCCACAGAGATCGCCCGAGCACCGCCAGCTCGGCGCCGGCGTCGAACCGCTGCGAGCCGTCGAGCGCGAACCCGTGCTCGGTGTCCATCACCCGCGTCCACACCTTGCCCCACTTCGCCTCCGGAAGCCGGACCTTGCAGTCGTCGGGGCCGGCGTGGAACACGATCAGGAACGTGTCGTCGACGATCCGTTCGCCGCGCTCGTCCGGGACCTGGAAGCTGTCGCCGTCGAGCACGACCTGGACGGTGCGCGACAGCGCCGAGTCCCAGTGCTCGTCGGTCATCTCGCCGCCCTCGGGGTTGAACCACGCGATGTCGGGCAGCCGGGCGTCGGCGTCGCGGCGCACCGGCCGGCCGAGCAGCCAGCCGCGCCGGCGAAACGCCGGGTGACTCGCGCGCAGCGCGCCGAGCTGCTGGGTGAACGCCAGGAGCTCGTGGTCGGCGTGCTCCCAGTCGAACCACGACAGCTCGTTGTCCTGGCAGTACGCGTTGTTGTTGCCCTGCTGGGTGCGGCCGAGCTCGTCGCCGCCGACCAGCATCGGGATGCCCTGCGACAGGAACAGCGTGGC
>DASWOO010000751.1:0-1833 GCA_036404335.1 Kofleriaceae bacterium | reverse complement strand
CGGCGACGTCGAGCACGATCGGCGCCGGGCCGGCGAGGAACGACCACCGGCGATAGCCGGGGAACCGCGAGAACGCTGCCGGCAGCGTGTCGTCAGCGAGGCTGATGCGGATGTCGTAGGCCGCTGCGGGCTCCGGGCTGTCCGGCCATCGGACGATCTCGTAGGTCACGCCGCCGCCGTTCTTCCACGGCTGCGCGCGGAACTGATCGGGCGTCAGGATCCGCGGCGCCGTCACGGGTTGCCCCGCTGCGCGTCGCGCGCGAGCCAGCCGCGGCGGATCACCCCGCCGAACAGCGCGCGGCGATGGCCGCGCCAGGTCGTCGCGGGCCGCTCCGGATCGAAGTTCTCCGGCGGCAGCACGTCGCGGCGGCCGAGGCTGCGATCGCGGTCCCACTCGAACGCGAGCCGCTCGCCGGTGTACTCGGGGTGCCCCAGGTGGGCGACGAACCGGCGATCGGTCGTCTCGAACATCGAGGTGCCGCTGCGCTCGCCGCGCGACAGCACGCGGATCCGGCCGTCGCGCGCCGCGGCGTCGACCTCGGCCTCGATCGCGCCGGCGTGCCGGCTATGCGCGCACGGGAACGCGCTCGTGTCGAACAGGTCGTGGTCCTCGACCAGCACGCGGTCGTCGAACACGCCGAACAGCTTGCGCGGCAGCGCGTGCTTCTCGATGCCGGCCAGCTTGCCCAGCACCATGCCGCCCCAGCACAGGCCGAGGGTCACGGCGATGTGGGCGCGGGCATAGACGAGGATGTGCTCGAGCTCGCTGAAGTAGTGGACGTCCTCGAACGCCAGCTCCTCGACCGGCGCGCCGGTGAGGATCAGGCCGTCGAGCGGGCCGTCGACCAGGACGTCGTCGAGCTCGCGGTAGAACTGGTCGAGGTGGCCGTGGTCGCTCGAGCCGTAGCCGTGGCTGTTGAGCCGGATCATCACCGGCTCGATCAGGCTGTCGTGCTCGGCGAGCGGCGCGAACAGGTTCTCCTCGTACGCCTCCAGCTTGGGCATCACGTTGATGATGCCGATGCGCAGCCGCGGCTCGTCCGCGACCGTCGATGGCTCGACGCCGAGCGCCGCGCGAGGATGCCCCGGAGCAAGGACGATCGGCATGCCAGCAGGAGGCTAGCAGCAGCCGCTAGGTCTTCGCGAGCGCCTGATCGAGGTCCGCGAGGATATCGTCGACGTGCTCGATGCCGACCGACAGCCGGATGAAGTCCGGCGAGACCCCCGTGGCGGTCTGCTCGTCGGCGGACAGCTGCTGGTGAGTCGTCGTCGCCGGGTGGATCGCCAGGGTCTTGGCGTCGCCGATGTTGGCCAGGTGCGAGACCAGCTTCAGAGAATCGATGAAGCTGCGGCCGCCGGACAGCCCGCTCTTGACGCCGAACCCGACGATCCCGCCGGCGCCGCGCGGCAGGTACTTCTTGGACCGCGCGTGCTCGGGGCTCGACTCGAGGCCCGGGTAGTTGACCCACGCGACCTTGGCGTGGCTCGACAGCCACTTCGCGACCGCGAGCGCGTTCTGCGAGTGGCGCTCCATGCGCAGCGGCAGGGTCTCGAGGCCCTGGAGGAACATGAACGAGTTGAACGGCGACAGCGCGGCGCCGATGTCGCGCAGCAGGGTCACGCGCGCCTTGATGATGTAGGCGATGTTGCCCATCGGCGCGAGCGCCGGGATGAACTCGAGGTTGTGGTAGCTCGGGTCGGGCGCCGAGATCAGCGGGAACTTGCCGCCCGACCACTCGAACTTGCCGCTGTCGACGATCACGCCGCCGATCGACGTGCCGTGGCCGCCGATGAACTTGGTCGCCGAGTACACCGCGATGTCGACGCCGTGCT
>DASWOO010000750.1:0-3980 GCA_036404335.1 Kofleriaceae bacterium | reverse complement strand
CTCGCCAGCGCCTTCTCGTACTCGATGACCGCCGCCTCGGCGAGGCCGCGGGCGCGCAGCATGCCGCCGAGCCGGGCGTGCTTGCGGGCCCGGGCGTTGACCTGCTCGAGCCCGATGTTCTCCGACTCGACCCCGCCCTTGGCAAACTTGATCGGCTTGCCGGCCCGGGCCTTGGTGTCGCCGACCTTCAGGTGGGTGCGCCACTCCTTCTCGACCGCCGGCCAGGTCATGCCGAGCGCCTCCGCCACGGCGCGCCGCGCGCTCTTGCCGTCGCGCTGGGCGATCAGCGCGTCGCGGATGCCCTTGTAGCCGATCTTGCCCTGCATCCAGCCGACCAGGGTGTAGACCTCGGCGTAAGCCAGGGCCGCGGCCTCCTGGCTCGGCAGCTTGGCCATCGACGGGTGCATCTCGTCGAACGTGATCAGCCGGCCCTTGCGCAGCGCGGCGGCGAGCAGCGCCTGCTCGGTCGCCGACAGCTGCAGCTCGGGAGGGTGCCGCCACCGGGTCTGCTCGAGCCGGGCCAGGCCCTCCTGCAGCCAGACCGGCACGGTGTCGTGGGCGACCCGGGACACGACCAGGTGGGTGTACTCGTGGGCGAGCGTGTCCATCCACGGGTAGCCGAAGATCGTCGCGCGCGGCGAGACGACCATCAGCTTGTTGTACTTGGACAGGGCGATCGTCCCGGTGGTCTCGATGTCGGTCTCGGTCAGCGGCGAGAGCTTGGCGAGGTCGCTCGGCGCGCCGAGCAGCTCGACCCGGATCGGATCGGCGGGCTGCATGCCGAGATCCTCGCCGACGACCTCCCAGGCGGCGTCGAGGACCTCCCCGGCGAGCCCGGCGATCGTCGCGTCGGGGCCGGGCGCGTAGCGGACGAGGAAGTGGCCCCTGGGCGAGCGGGTCTCGGCGAAGCTCTGGGTGACCGCGAGGCTCGACGCCGCCAGCTTGCGGGTCTGGCCGGCGAGGCCGTCGACCGCGTCGTCGGGGACCTTGTCGAGCAGCTTGACCGCGCCGGCGTAGTCGCCGGTCTGGAACTGGAGCTCGGCGGCCAGCCACTTGACCTCGGCGGTGTCGCCCGCGCGCCGCTGCAGATCGGCGAGCAGGCCGCGCGCGTCGTCGAGCCGTGCGGTCTGCAGGAACCGCGCGGCCTTGATCACGTCGCCGGTGACCGTGCGATCGCGGCGGGGCGGGGCGGCGGCTGCCGGCAGCGCGAGCAGGCAGACGGCAACGAGGACCAGCCGGTTCATCGCACGAGCTCCTCGTAGTAGCGCTTGATCTGGTCGTCGTAGCCCTCGGGCGCGACCGCGCCCTTCTTCTTCATCGCCTCGAGCAGATCCTCGCGGAACCGCTCGGGCGCGCGGTACTCGTCGGCCCCGGGGATCCGGATCGGGTCGTCGCCGACCGCGCCCTCCTGCGCCTGGCGCGCCGCGCTGCGCGCCCGGTCGCGCGCCTTGGCCAGCGAGTCGGCGGCGGCGCGGGTCGCGGCGCGCGCGCCCGACGGATCCTTGGCCTTCATCCGCTCGTCGGCCGAGCCCATCTGCTCGATCGCGCCGCCGAGCTTCTTGCCGAGCTCGGGGCCGGCGTCGCCCGGCAGCTCGCCGCCCATCTGCTTGGTGCGATCGGCGAGGCGCTTGGCGCGGTCCTTGTTCAGCGCCTCGCGCCGGCGCAGCTTGTCGAGCGCGCGGTGATCGTCGGCGCTCATGATCTGCTCGGGCCGGGGCGAGAGCGCCTGCAGCTCTTCGATCAGCTCCTTGGCGACCGGCCGCGCCCGCTGCACGCCGTCGAGCGCGTCCTGCGTGGCGTCCGCCCACTTCGACTTGGGGTCGTCGTTGATCGCGGCCTCGAGCTCGCCGGCGATGGTGTCGAGGCTCTGCTTGGCCTGGTTGGCCATGCCGAGCGCCTCGGCGAGATCGCCGTCGCCGATCATGTGCTCGACGTCGGCCAGCCGGCGCTCGACGATGTCCATCTCTTCCTTGGCGAACGGGGTCAGCCCGGCCTCGTTGATGTCGCGGATCCGGTGGCGCAGCTTGTCGACCAGCGCGGTGACCTTCTTGCTGGCCTCGCGCCGGTGGTCCTTGGCGATCTCGTCGGCCTTCTCGGCGTAGGCCTCGAAGATCCGGTTGGACTCGGCGGCGATGTCGTCCTGGTCCTTGGCGATGTCCGACAGCTCGTTCATCACCTCGTCGAGCTTCTTCTGCTCGTCGGAGAACTTATCGCCGCGCAGCCCGGCGAGCGAGCCCTCGAGCGCGCTGGCGGCGTGCTCCTGCTCCTTGCGGCACTGCTCGAGCTTTTGCGCGGCCCGGGCGGCGTCGCCGGCGCGGACCAGCTTGCGCACCTCCTCGATGCAGCTGGTGCCGGCCTGGGCCTGGACCGCGTTCTGGTGCACGTACTGATCGAGCACATCCTCGGCCATGCCGCGGCGGTGCTTGTCGAGCTCGGCGAACGCGCGGTCGAGCGACTTCATCTCGCGCTCGATCTCCTCGAGCAGCCGTGGGTCCTTGGAGCGCTGGTACTGGGCGAGCAGGTCGGCGAGCCGCTTCTGGTGCGCGGCGATCTCGTCGGACACGTCGAGCAGGCCCTCGAGCCGCTCGCGGTCGAGCCAGTCGGCGAGCACGATCGCGTCGTCCTCGAGCTCGGCGACGATCCGGGGATCGACGCCGGCGAACTGCGCCCGGGCCGCCGGCTTGCCCTTGGGCATCAGCTTCTGCTCGGCGACCGCGAGCTTGTCCATCCGCTCGCGCATGCCGGACAGCGCCTTGCGCAGCGCGTCCGACGCGTGCGGGTCCTTCTCGAACGCCGCGACGATCGAGCCGAGCTCGACCACGGCCTCGCGCAGCTGGTGGACGACGTCGTCGCGCGCCGCCGGCTCGTCGCCCAGGGTCAGCCGGCCGCCGAGGTTCTTGACGATCTTCTCGGCGACCGCCTGCTGGCGGGCGAGGGTCTCCTCGTGGCGCTCGCGCGGGCTGACCACCTTCAGGTGCAGCTCGCGCGACCGGCCGATGTTCGGCCCGCCGATCGTGTCGTTATCCTTGGCCTGGACCCAGTAGCGGACCTCGCCGCCGCTGGGGACCTGGACCTCGGCGATGTCCCACGTCAGCTTGCCCTGGATCCGGCCGCGGCTGGGCGCGGTGCCATCGGTCGGCGCGCGCGCGTCGATCGCGATCGGCTTCTTGCCCTTGTCCTTGCCCGCCTCCCAGACCAGCTCGGCCGAGGTCACGCCGAAGTCGTCCTCGATGACGTAGGCCAGCTCGACCCGGCGGAGGTTGCTGACGTCGAGCGGATCGCCCGGCGCCATCAGCTGGACGGTCGGCGCCTGGTCGGGCTCGGCCTCGATCTGGCGCGGCGCGGTCTCGATCGCCCGGTCGCCCGACGGCGAGGTGATCGCGAACCGGTAGCGCGCCGAGCGATCGATCGTCAGCTCGGCGGTCAGCTGGTCCTTGTCGAGCTTGGCCGCGATGACCCGGGGCTCGCCGCGATCGACCGGCTCGACGATCAGCTCGGCGGTCGCCGCCGGCACCAGCACGCGCGCCTTGAGCGCGACCGTGGTCCCGCGCAGGCCGCGAACGTCGCCCGAGCCCGACGGCAGCGACAGCGCCGGCCGCCGCGCGTACGCCGGCGAGGTCAGGGTCGCCTCGAGGTCGCCGACCAGGGGGATCGCCGAGAGCTGGGCGCCATCGAACGGCGCGCGGCGCGACGACAGCAGCGTGCGCCAACCGGTCGCGACCAGGTGCGGCGCGGCGGCGACGAGGATGACGTTGGCGGCGACGGCGAGCGCGGCCCAGGTCGCGGCGCGCTTGAGCTCGCCGGGCGGGAGCAGCCCGGCCGGCGCGACGCTGCCCAGCCGGATCTCGGTCGCCTGGATCAGCGCGGCGACCAGCGACGCCGACGGCGCGCCCGGCCGCGGCGGCGCGGCCTCGAGCTCGACGGCCGACAGCAGGTCGCTGGCGATCGGCGGGGCGCGGCCGCCGACCCAGCGCGCGAGC
>DASWOO010000749.1:0-2176 GCA_036404335.1 Kofleriaceae bacterium | reverse complement strand
TGGGCACGACACGTCCCGGCGCCGGCCCCGCGCTCGCCGGCGCGCTCAGCGCCGCCAGCATGGCTATCGCGATCACGCTGCCCATCGTCGCCACGGGGCAGTTTACGCCGTCGCCGCCCCGCGGCAGCCCGGCAGAATTTTCCGCCAGCTATGCGGGCTTGTCGTCCGGCGCGGCGCGCTTGGCCGCCCGGGCCGCGCGCGCGGCAACTCGCTCGGCGTCGCGCTTCTGCTGCAGGTCGAACTGGTTGCGCGCGGCGCGCGTGCCGAGGATGAAGCCCAGGAACATCCCGACCATCAGCACGCCGGGAATGAACAGCACGTGGCCCGCGGTCATGCGTTCACCTTTGGCGGGACCTCGGCCGCCAGCTCGATCTCGCGGCGCAGGCTCGCAATCTCGGCGGTCAGGCCCTGCTGGCGGCGCCACAGGAACAGCACGAACAGCGCCGCGACGATCCACATCGCCGCGTAGGCGTAGATCACGTGCCGCTCGTTCTTCTGGATGTGCGCGAACGCGTCGTTGTGCGCGCTGAGCGTGGCCTCGTCGCGCCGGGCCGCGGCCTGTTCATCGGCGACCTTGACGATCGCCGCCGCGAGCTGCGGGTCGGCGTTCATCGCGTCGGTGCACGCCTTGCGCGCGTCGCTGACCGGCGCTGGGACCGCGGTCGGAGCCGCCGCGCTCGGAGCCGCCGCGGTCGGAGCCGCCGGCGTCGCCGCCGGTACGGCCACCGGATCCGCGGCCGCCGGATCGGCCCACGCGGCCGCCGCGCTCATCATCACGCACATCAGGCTCGTCGCCACGGCGCCCGCGGGCGCGAATCGCTTCGTCATTGCAGCACTCCCAGATCGAGACCGCGCTCGCGGATCTCGCGCAGCTCGCGCTCGGCCCGCGTGCCTTCCACGCGGCTCAGCATCAGCGCGAGGAACCAGAACATGAAGCTCGCCACCGAGATCCAGAACGGACCCCTCATCTCGGGGCTCAGCGTGAACACCACGCCGTTGGCGCCCGCCCCCGGGTGCGAGTCATTGCCGACCATCTTGTAGATGAACGGCACGCCGACCATCCCGAAGATCGCCATGCCCGCCGCGATCCGCTCCGAGCCCGGGCCGGCGAATCGGCGGACCAGCACGTAGCCGACCAGCACCAGCCACAGCAGCAGCGACATCGTCAGCCGCGGCTCCCAGTTCCACCACACGTCCCACGCCGCCTTGCCCCAGATCGAGCCGGTCACCAGCACCACCGCGCCGAACGGCACCGCGACGTCGGTCGCCGCGCTCGCGACGTCATCCCAGCCGGACTTGCGGGTCACCAGGTAGCCGATCGACGCGCCGCCCGAGACCCCGACCGCGCCGAACAGCCAGAACGCGTGCGCGACGTGGAAGTAGAAGATCTTCTGGTTGAAGAACAGGCTCGAGCCGTTGAGCTTGCCGGCCTCGTTGAAGCCGTACTGCAGCGGCGTGCCGTAGAACACCAGGTAGACCGAGTACGCGATGCCCAAGGCCGCCAGGACCGTGAACAGTGGCACCAGCTTCTTCATGAACGCCTCATTCGATCACCAGCGACTCGAAGATCCACATGGACAGTACCAGGAACACGGCGTCATAAACTCCCAGGAACTGGATCCAGTACCAGGCGCCCTCGAGGTTCGGGATCTCGGCGACGAGCGACGCCGTGCAGCTGGTGCCGGCGACGAACAGCGGCACCAGCAGCGGATAGAGGATCACCGGCAGCAGCACGTCGCGCGACCGGACCTTGAGCAGGGTCGCGGCGAACACCGAGCCGACCACGCCGATGCCGACCGCGCCGAGCGCGACGATCGTCACCAGCGGCCCGGGGAACTCGAACAGCGGCGCGCCCAGGAACAGCGCGAGCAGCGGCACGCACACCACCGCGACCGCCAAGATCAGCGCGGTGGTCGCCAGCGCCTTGCCGAGGAACACCGACAGCCGCGGCACCGGTGACAGCAGCAGCGCGCGCATCGTGTCGTTCTCGCGCTCGCGGTCGAACGCGCGGCCCAGGCCGATCGTGCCAGTGAACGCCAGCGCGACCCACAGCATGCCCGGCACCGAGCCGCGGACCGCGCGCGCGTCGGCCGGGAACGCGAACGAGTAGATCACGACGAGCAGCGCGCCGAAGAACACCATCGTGTAGACGATCTCGCGGCTGCGCAGCTCGATC
>DASWOO010000748.1:0-6590 GCA_036404335.1 Kofleriaceae bacterium | reverse complement strand
GACGCCACCGTCGCGATCGAGAACATCCACCGCAACATGCACCAGCGCAAGCCGTTCACCCGCGCGATCATCGACGGCGCGCAGCAGATCGCGATCCCGGCGTTCGTCTCGACGTTGTGCATCTGCATCGTGTTCGCGCCGATCGCGTTCCTGACCGGCGCGGCCCGCTCGCTGTTCGTGCCGATGGCGATGGCCGTCGTGTTCGCGATGGCGATGTCGTATCTCCTGTCGCGGACCCTGGTGCCGACCATGGTCCACTTCCTGCTGAAGCAGGAGACCGGCGGGCCAAACCGGTTCACCGTCGCGTTCGAGCGCGGCTTCACCCGGCTGCGCGACAGCTACGGCCGCGGCCTGGCGTGGGCGCTGCAGCACCGCGCGTTCGTCGTCACCGGCTTCCTGATGTTCGTCGCCGGCTCGATGCTGATGATCACCCTGGTCGGCCGCGACTTCTTCCCCAGCGTCGACGCCGGCCTCATCAAGCTCCACGTCCGCGGCGTGCCCGGCACCCGGCTCGAGGAGACCGAGAAGCGGATCTCGGCGATCGAGAAGTCGATCCGCAGCGTGATCCCGCCCGACGAGATCGAGACCATGCTCGACGTGCTCGGCACGCCGTACTCCGGCATCAACCTGTCGCTCAGCGAGGGCGCGGCGATCTCGCCGGCCGACGGCCAGATCCTGATCGCGCTCAAGGAAGACCACCGGCCGACCGTCGAGTACGTCCGCGCGATGCGCGAGCTGCTGCGCCGCAGCTACCCCGAGACCACGTTCTTCTTCCTGGCGCCGGACATCTCGACCCAGGTGCTGAACTTCGGCCTCGCCGCGCCGCTCGACATCCAGGTCGTCGGGCCGATCGGCAGCGAGGACCGGACCCTGGGCGTCGCGCAGCAGCTGGCCGAGCAGGTCACCAAGGTGCCGGGCGCGGTGGACGTCCACCTCGCGCAGGTCTCCAAGGTCCCGGCGCTGCAGATCGCGATCGACCGGGTCGAGGCCCAGCAGGCCGGGGTGACCGAGCGCGACGTCGCGAGCGACCTGCTGGTGTCGCTGGCGTCGAGCGGCCAGGTCTCACCGAGCTACTGGATCGACAAGCGCGGCGTGCAGTACCTCGTCGCCGTGCAGACCCCGCAGTACGCGGTCGACTCGATCGACAAGCTGCGCGCCACGCCGATCTCCACGCCGGCCACGGCGACCGAGCCCGGCCGGATCCAGACGGTCGGCAACATCGGCCAGATCGTCCGGACCCAGGTGCCGGCCAACATCACGCACTTCAACATCGCCCGCACGTTCGACGTGCAGGCCAACATCGATGGCACCGACCTCGGCGCGGTCAGCGACCGGATCCACGAGCTGGTCAACGCCGCGCTGGCCAAGGCCCCGCCCGGCACGCGGATCATCGTCAAGGGCCAGTCGGAGAGCATGGACAGCTCGTTCGGCGGCCTGCAGTCCGGCCTGGCGTTCGCGATCCTGCTCGTCTACCTGGTCATGGTCGTCAACTTCCAGTCGTGGCTCGACCCGTTCATCATCCTGATGGCGCTGCCCGGCGCGCTCGCCGGCATCGTGTGGATGCTGTTCCTGACCGGGACCTCGCTGTCGGTGCCGGCGCTGATCGGCTCGATCATGTGCGTCGGCGTCGCGACCGCGAACAGCATCCTCGTGGTGTCGTTCGCCAACGAGCAGCGCGTGACGCTCGAGGCCCGGCCGGCCGCGCTCGCCGCCGGCATGACCCGGCTCCGGCCCGTGATGATGACCGCGCTCGCCATGGTCCTCGGCATGCTGCCGATGGCGCTCGGGCTCGGCGAGGGCGGCGAGCAAAATGCGCCGCTCGGCCGCGCGGTGATCGGCGGCCTCGTGCTCGCGACCCTGACCACGCTCCTGTTCGTCCCCGTGATGTATAGCCTTCTCCGGCGCAAACCCCCGGTCGTCCGGGAGGTCGATGTATGACTCCAGACAATCACGATCATCAAGAACCCGAAGAGCTCGGCTTCACCCTCCCGCCGCCCGCGAAGACCTCGCGGACCGGGGTCATCGTCGTCCTCGCCGTGCTGATCGCCGGCGGGTTCGGCTTTGGCTGGATGCAGCGCCGCAAGAACCACGAGCGCGCCCTGGCCCCGACGGTCGAGGCCAGGGCGGCGCACGTCGAGGTCATGTCGCCCAAGGCGTCGGAGAGCGACCGGGCGATGACCCTGCCGGGCAGCGTGCGCGCGCTCGAGCAATCGAAGATCTACGCCCGCACCACCGGCTATGTCCGGCGCTGGCTGGTCGATCTCGGCGACAAGGTCACCGCCGGCCAGCTGCTGGTCGAGCTCGACACGCCCGATCTCGACGCGCAGCTCGCCCAGGCCCGCGCGCAGCTGGCGCAGGCCGAGGCCGCGGTCAAGCAGGTCACCGCGCAGCGCGACTACTCGAAGTCGAACAGCGCGCGCTACGAGAACCTGGTCAACCAGAAGCTGGTCGCGGCGCAGCAGGCCGAGCAGATCCAGGCCCAGGCCTCGACCGACGCCGCCAGCGTCACCGCCGCCGAGTCCAACGTGGTCGCGGCGCAGGCCAACGTCCGGCGGCTGGCCGATCTGTACTCGTTCTCCAAGGTGACCGCGCCGTTCGCCGGCACGATCACCGCGCGCAACGTCGAGCGCGGCAACCTGGTGTCGGAGACCCAGGCGAGCGAGCTGTACACCCTGGCCGCCACCGACCCGGTCCGGGTCTACATCGACGTACCGCAGAACGTGGCACCGCTGGTCAAGATCGGCAGCGAGGCCTCGCTCGCGGTCCGCGAATTCCCCGGCCGCAAGTTCACCGGCAAGGTGACGCGCACCGCCGGCGCGCTCGATCCCGACCTGCACACGATGACCGCCGAGGTCCAGATCCCGAATCCGGACAGCGCGCTGCTACCGGGCATGTACGGCCAGGCGACCCTGGCGTTCCCGACGCCGCACCAGGTGATCGAGATCCCGTCGACGGCGCTGTACAGCGACGCGCAGGGCCTGCGGGTCGCCACGGTCACGGCGCAGTCGAAGGTGCACTACGTGCCGATCACGATCGAGCGCGACGCCGGCGCGACCCTGGTGGTCGCCACCGGCCTGACCGGCGACGAGAAGCTGATCAAGATCGCGGTGCCGTGGCTCGCCGAGGGCGACGCGGTCGAGGCGACCGCCGCTCCCGCGCCCGCCGCCGCTCCCGCGCCCGCCGCCGACAAGCCGGCCGGCGACAAGCCGGGCTCCGACAAGCACTAGCTCGGCCGCGCCGGACAGGCGATCGTGGCGGCCATGGCCACGATCGATATCGACGGCGTCGAGATCTACTACGAGGACACCGGGCCGGGCTCGACGGGCGAGACCATCGCCTTTAGCCACGGCCTGCTCTGGGGCACCGAGCTGTTCGCGCCGCAGATCGCCGCGCTGCGCGACCGGTACCGCTGCGTCGCCTGGGACCACCGCGGCCAGGGCCGGAGCGGCGCGGACCACCGCAACACCATCGACATGGAGCTGGTCTGGCAGGACGCGGCGCAGCTGCTCGACCGGCTCGGGTCCGGGCCGGTCCACTTCTGCGGCCTGTCGATGGGCGGGTTCACCGCGATGCGCATGGCGGCGCGCCGGCCCGATCTGGTGCGGTCGCTGATCCTGGTCGAGACCTCGGCGGATCCGGAGCCGCGCGACAGCGTCGGCCGCTACCGCCTGCTGTCGAACATCACCAAGCTGCTCGGCCACTAGATCGTCAAGCACAAGATCGCGCCGATCATGCTCGGCCAGACGATCCTGCGCGATCTGGCCCGCCGCGCCGAGCTCGCGCGGTTCACCGATCTGATGGCGCGCCGCAAGGACATCTGGCGCGCGGTCAACGGCGTCATCGATCGCGCTCCGATCTATCCCGAGCTTGCGAGGATCTCGGTGCCGACGCTGGTGATCGTCGGCGACGAGGACGTCGCGACGCCAAAGTTGAAGTCCGAGCGGATCGTCGGCGCGATCCGCGGCGCCAGGCTCGTCACGATCCCGAGAGCCGGCCACTCGTCGACGGTCGAGGAGCCCGAGGCGGTGACCGCGGCGATCACTGCATTTCTGCACTCGTTGCCGCGCAGCGAATAGTTGTCTAGCCTGGCAACGTGGTAGTCAGCCCGGCTTCGCCTGCCCCGGGGCATGGCGTGATCGTCCGCGTCGCCGGCCGCGCCCTGGCGCTGCCGGTCGCGCACGTGATCGAGACGATGCGGCCGCTGCCGGTCGCGCGCGCCGGCCCGGTGGTCGTTGGACCTGCAACGATCTCCCACCCGGCGCTGCTCGGCGTCGCGCAGATCCGCGGCGCGCCCTGCCCGGTGGTCGACCTCGCCAAGCTGCTCGAGCTGCCCCCGGCCACCGAGGCCGCCGCCGCCGTCGCCGCCGCCCGCTACGTCGTGGTCCGGGCCGGCGGCGCGGCGATCGCGCTGGTGGTCGACGCCGTGCTCGGCGTGCGCGCGATAGATCGGGGGGAGCCTGTCAGTAAATCCGCGCTGTGGCCGACCCACCCCAGGGAGATGACGGACTCGCCTTGCGAACTCCTGCCGGCTCGGCCGCTCGCCGACGATGTGCCGGACGCCCTGGCCGACGCCCTGCCAGACGCCCTGCCAGACGCCTTGGCCGATGCCCTGGCCGGGGCGCTCTGGCTCTCGCCCGCGGATGCCGCGCGCGCGGCCGAGGCCGGGTGATGCTCGCGCACGCGCGCCCGCTCGACGCGTTCACCGCGCTGGTCGCCGCGCGGCTCGGCCTGCGCCTCGATCCGCGGACCGCGGGCGAGATCATCGAGCGCCGCGCCGGCGCGCGCCAGCTGACCGTCGGCCGCTACCTGGGCGCGGCCGACGAGCCCGGCGAGCTGCGCGAGCTGGCCAGCGAGCTGACGGTCAACGAGACCTACTTCTTCCGCCACGCCGAGCAGCTCGACGCGTTTGTCGCGCACGCGCTGCCCGACCGGCTCGCGGCCCGCGCCGGCGATCGCCAGCTGCGCGTGCTGTCCGCCGGGTGCTCGACCGGCGAGGAGCCGTACACGCTCGCGATGCTGCTGCACGACCGGATGCCGGCCGGCTGGCAGGTCGAGGTCCGCGGCGTCGACATCGATCGCCGCGCGCTCGACCACGCCGCCGCCGGCCGCTACTCGCGCTGGTCGCTGCGCGCGGTGCCCGAGGCGGTCGAGCGCCGGTGGTTCGCCCCGGCGCGCGATGCCGCCGTGCTGTCGCCCGCGCTGCGCGGCGCGGTCAGCCTCGCCGAGGTCAACCTCGCGACCGACGCCACGCCGTGGCAGCCCGGCTGGGACGTCGTGTTCTGCCGCAACGTGCTGATGTACTTCACCGGCGACCAGGCCGACGCGCTGATCGCCCGGATCGTCGATGGCCTCCTGCCCGGCGGCTACCTGTTCCTCGGCCACGCCGAGATCCTGGGATCGCGCGGCGCGAGCCGCCCCGGCGCGCGAGGCGCCGCCGCGCTCGAGACCTGCAGCAGCCACGGCACGTTCTACTATCGCCGCGCCGCCGCGCCGGCCCACGCCGCCGGGCGCATCGCCGCGACCCAGCCGATCCGGACCGAGCGCGAGCCCGGCCCGCTCGACGCCGCGCTCGACGCGCTGGTCTCGACCGGCGGCGACGAGCCCGACATCCAGCTGCAGCGCGCGCTGATCCAGCTCGCGCAGATCGGCGCGGGCACGTGAGCGAGTCCCCGTTCCTCCATGCCGACCAGCTGCGCGCGGCGTTCGACCAGAGCTTCGCCGCGCCGTGGCCCGTCGAGCTCCCGCAGGTCGACGCGATCGCGATCCACGCCGGCGGCGGGCCGTGTGCCTTCGCCCAGACCGCGATCGCGGCGCTGCGCACCGACCTGCGCGTCACGCCCGTGGCGTCGCCCCGCGCGGCGATGCTCGGCGTGACCTCGTTCCGCGGCGCGCTGATCGCGGTCTGGGACCTGGGCCGGCTGCTGCACGGCGCGCCGGTCGAGCGGGTGCGGTGGTGCGCGGTGCTGCGCGACGAGACCGCCGCGGTCGCGTTCGATCGGCTCGACGGCCGGCTCCGCGTGCCCGCGCCGCTCGCCAGCGTGGTCGAGCTCGGCGGCACGATCTATCCCGTGTTCGACCTGGCGGCCGCGGTCGCCGGCGCCGCCCCCGCCCGGAGCGGCAGAGGAGATCGCCATGCGCGATGAGTGGACGTTCGGCAGGAAGCTCGGCTTCGGGTTCGCGGCCACCGTGATCGCCTTTGCGGTCGTGGCGTCCACCGGCCTGCGAACGATGCACACGTTGATCGGCAACGGCGAGCTGGTCAGCCACACCCACGCGGTCCGGGTCCAGCTCGCGCTCCTGGTCTCCGAGCTGATCGGCGCCGAGTCCGCCGAGCGCGGCTTCGTGATCGCCGGCGAGGATCGGTTCCTCGACACCTACCGGACCGCGGTCGGCAACGTCGACCGGGCCTACAACACCGTGCTTAAGCTGACCGCCGATAACCCGTCGCAGCAGCGCAAGCTGGTGATCATCCGGCCGATGATCGATCAGCGGATCGGCGAGCTGCAGACCGTGCTCGACGCGCGCCGGACCGACGGGCTCACCGGCGGGGTCCGCGCGGTGGCCGCGGCCCACGGCCAGGAGACCACCGA
>DASWOO010000747.1:0-2181 GCA_036404335.1 Kofleriaceae bacterium | reverse complement strand
ATGCTGCTCGGGGTGTTCGGCGTGCAGCTCGGCCTGCAGGGCGCGTGGCTCGCCGGGGCGATCGTCGCCGGCATCGTCGTGTGCCTGGCGCTGGGCTACCTGACCACGCCGTTCGCGCCGTGCTGCGCGAGCTGCGACTCGATGGTCACGGCCACGGCCACGACCTGCGGCGGGTGCGGCGGCCAGATCGTTGGCGACATCGCGAACCGCAACGATCGGCTCGACCTCGAGGAGGACGGCCACGTCGCGCGCAAGCCACGCACGCGCGCCGAAAAGCTCGCCGCGCGCGCCGAGGCCGAGGCGATCGATCGGGCCGCCGCCGAGGCCGAGGCCGAGCTCGAGCGCTGACGGGTGCCGCGCCACGCCACGCCGTGGGACCCGGGCGGCACTGACGATCACGTGACTGGACATCGTGCCGTCTTGTGGGACGCGACGCAGCAATCTGTCAGCACGCATATATTGCGACTCGACTTGTGCATTCCCGGACGCCTACAATGCCGTGAAGCCGGTGAAGCTCGCCGGGCACCAGACGTGTTTGCCAGGAGATCCGACGATGAAGAAGCTGTCCAAGCCCACGATGCGCCCCACCCTCACGCTCACCGGCGAGGTGGTGCGCACGCTGTCGCTCACCACGACCGAGCTGCGCCAGGTGGTGGGCGGAGGATTGAAGCCCGTCACCAACCACAGCTGTGGCACCGGCCTAACGACCTGGGCGTAGCCGCGGCCAGGTGCCGCGCTGTGGCTCGCAGTCAGCGGCCGAGCGGCGCACGCGCGGATTGCGCAGTATGACAAATCATGCGATGTCGGCGCGCAGGCTCGACCACATATCGAGCACGTAGCTCCCGGGGCGAGACGGGGCGAGCGTGGCATTGCGACACAGGAGTGGCGCGAGCGAGTCGGGGCCGACCGATCGCGCCGATTCGCGATGATCGCTACTCGCAAATACGTGACAGCAAACATGTATTGACCGGACCAGCCGAAGAGCGCGCGAGACCGTCAGTCGCAGGATTGTGGGCAATCTTGTGCAATTTCTGCTGGCACTCGGCGTGTATGACGGGCGCTCAGATGAAGTCTTCCTCTCTCGCGATTCCCACGATCCTGGTCACCGCGCTGGTCGGATGCGCCACCGACAGCGGTGATGCGTCGGATGACGACGTGCAGGTGCAGTCGAGCTGGCGCGAAGCCATCGCGGCGACGCCGACGGTCGCCGACGGCTGCTTTCAGGCCACCTACCCGAACCTGGCCTGGGAGGCCGTCGAGTGCACGGTGGCGCCGAACCGGCCGATCGGGCATCCGCGCGCGGCGCTGGCGCAGCACGCGCGCGAGGCGGCGCGGGCGATCCCGTTCGTGGTCGGCGATGGTGCGGATTACGCGCTCCATGTCCCCGGGTTGATCTCGGCCTCGACCGGCTCGTTTCCGAGCGTGACCGGCGTGACCTCGGAGAGCGACGGCGGCGTGAAGAATGGCTATTCGATCCAGCTCAACTCCAACTTCATGAGCGGGACCTCCGCCTGCAAGGGTGTGTCGGGCTGCCTGTCGTGGGCGCAGTTCGTGTACTCGTCGGAGGAGCGGGCGGCGTTCATCCAGAACTGGCTGATCGGCATCGGCCGGTGCCCGGACTCGACCTGGAACAACGCGGGCGGCGGCGACTGCTACAAGAACAGCGCGGCGGTCTCGGTCGCGACGATCGCGATCACCAGCCTCGCAAACCTGAAGATGACGGGCACCTCGGCCAGCGGCGGCAACGACAACCTGACGTTCGCCAACGGCTCGCAGGCGTTCAAGACCAGCGAGAAGGACTCCGTGACCGGGCTGTCGGGCGCGTGGCACGAGTCGGAGTTCAACATCATCGGCGACGGCGGCGCGTCCGAGGCCGTGTTCAACAGGGGCTCGTCGATCCGGGTGGAGATCACGGCGACGTCGGGCTCGACGGCCGCCCCCACCTGCATCTCGAACGACGGCACGACCGGCGAGACCAACAACCTCACGCTCGGCTCGTGCACGGGCACCGGCGGCGCGACGCCGAACGTCCAGTTCACCGAGTCGAACTGAGCCGAGCGCGCGGATCAGCAGTTCGGCGGGGTGACCGAAAGATTGGGGCCGGTGCTGCCGTCGGCGAGCGCCCAGCCGGGCATGTTGGGAAGCCGCGCCATGTGGGTATTGAGGTCCACGTAATCCACG
>DASWOO010000746.1:0-7911 GCA_036404335.1 Kofleriaceae bacterium | reverse complement strand
TCGGGTCTGGGGTTCACCACCGCTTTGGCACGGTACACAACAAGCTGTGTGTGGCCAGCTGCTCGCGCCTTCCTGCAAAGACCGAGAATGTAGAATCGATTGAATTGACCCTCGGCCATCGTCTGGGCCGCTGTGTGCGGCACATGCTTAGTCGTATATCCCCCGGATGGGGTATCTGCGCCTTCGAAGTCCTTCATCATCGCCTTGGCTTCCAGTTGAAACGCGAGCCAGTGCTCGTTGTGCGATTTGGCAGCCTCGAGGAGGAGCGCCAGCCACCCGTCACGGCCGGCCTGATTGAAGCGGGCGCTTTCGTAGATGTTCCCTGTTAGCTGCGCATCTTTGATGGCAGCAACCATCGCCAACTGAGTCTCCGAATCGAGATCTTTGAATTGAAACACTATCCCCCCTCGCGGACAGTCAGGGACCCAGCATGGGCCTCGTTGAGCACTGTCCAGATAGCTCAACGACAAATCGGGAATGCTGCGGGATCGAAGGATTCGGCTTTGTGAACTAGGCGGCTAACTCGAACCGCATGGCTTTGCCAGAAGCAGGCGAGGATGCCCCTCCGCTATCGACCCGCGACGGATGACTCGCGTAGGGACGTCAGGACGCCGCTGATCGACGAGCCAATCGGGGTCGCACTCGCGGCCGCGCTGGCGCTTCACCAATCCGGCGCCGGACGTAATACGCTTCGGGCCTGCGGCAGATCGGTGCGCACCTGAAGCGCAGCCGACGCGGCTCTTTCTAGCAGCACACTACAATATCCAGAGGACCATTGTGGAGCGCGTGGCGGCCGCTGGTCCGCGACGAACTTGCCGTGGACAGCGCCGGTCCTGGCCCTGGCTCGAGCATGATCCCCATGCGTGAGAGCGCGCTGCGTCACTCGATCTCCGAGTCGACGGTACGCAACATGTTGTGCATGCGGCTTAGGCGGTGGCCCGCCAGGACTTAAGACACATTTCTCGCGGGTCTGTCGATTGCAGGCTAGGATTTAGGAATTATTGCGGTTCCTTGTCAGCAGGACCGCGAGACAGGCAGAGCACGCGTGGACCTAGTTTAATGGCGTTTCGGGAGGTCAGTTTAATGGCGCTTGACATTCGCTCCAGCCGCGTTCGGGTCCCTGTGACTGCACGGCCATGCAGGCAGCGCCGGCACGCTGTTGCGGGCGGTCCGCCGACATCGCGCAGCTGAGCTATCGTTGAGCGGTGCCACCGAACAGAACGCGAGCCTCGCGAGATCCTACTCCGGTGCTCCAAGACGTCGACCCTTCCAACCTGCTTGCCGTCGCGGCCTTAACCGAGGGGGCAGCGGAAACGAAACAACGAACCGCGACGCGTGCCGCCGAGATTCTAGTCTCGCTGCGCGAGGGCTATGTCGTACCTACGCAGAAGCAACGCGCCGCATTGCTGGTTGCGTTCGCGCAAGGACAGCAGGTTGTCTACGGGAAGGCATTTGACATCGTGCGATGCCCTCGCGATCTGGACCTCGAAGACCCCGCCGCCATGTCGCCGCGCCTGGCAGAGATCTCGATCTGCGAGATCAAGTCGACAAACAAGGCCTCGGTCAAGCCCGAATTTCGTGGATTCTTCTTCGCGATCACGGCCGGAGAGATGCTGACGGCGCAGAGTCTTGGCAGCCAATATCGATTCATTTTCGTGAACACGCTAACGCACGAGTATCTTGAAATGAGTCTTCAGCAGATCTTTGCACGTTCACGCGGAATCTACCCCACATGGAGCATCAGCATATAAGGCGGCCTTATGTGACGCCCTGCCGCCTACGCTCCGCTCTCGCGCGGGCTTACTCGGTCAACCCGAGGTAGCGACTGGGGGCTCCTCCAGGTGTACACCAACCGGGTCAACTCCAATACATCGCATTCCCCGAGACGCCCAACGTTCCTATGCTAGCTCAGGCGACAAAGGCTAATCAATCATCTGACTATCCGCACGTATAGCGCTCGGAGCGGATCGAAGCTCGGCTGTTCATGCAGCTCTGTCGACGATCCTAATCCGACGATGTGCTTGTCTCATTTCGCTTTGGAAGATCTTGACTCGGCGATCGCGAAGGTGAATATCGAATCATGCGTGCAGCTCAAATGCATGCGCCGCGGCTTCCCGAGCGCCTGACATGGGCCGAGATGTGCGAGCGCTATCCCGATCAGTGGGTCTGTCTCGTGAAGGCAGAGCTCTCACCGTCGAGCCGCGAGCAGGTGCGCGCTGGCCACGTCGTCGGGCACGGGATGCCCCTGGGTCAGGCGATCGAACAGGCCCGACCCTGGGAAGCGCATCATGAGATCGGCCGCTTCCACACTGGCCCCGTCGTCGATATGGGACACCTGCCCAGGCGATCGCTGCCATGATGCCATGCAAGACATCGTTCGTTACGATCGGCGATCTGATCTTCGTGGCGGCGCGGATCGAGGGTCGGCGGACAAGCCGCATCGTGAGCCTCGTCATCGATACCGGTGCAGCGCTCACGACGATCACGCCAAGCGTCGCGTACGACCTTGGCTACACCGCGGACCACGCGCTCCGGAAGACGAGGGTCACGACGGCCATGGGCGTCGAGCATGGCTACACCATCGAGGTGGAGAGGTTGTCCGTCCTGGGGCTCGGCATTGCGCAGTTCGAGATGAACGTGTTCGATCTCGGTCACCGGGATCTGGCTGGCCTGCTGGGGATGAACTTCCTGGCGCTGCTCAATTTCGAGGTCCGGTCCGCCGAGCACCGGATCGTGGCGGAGCCGGCTACTCGTCCTTCACCGGCGTGGCTTTGAGGGCGGCCTTGCCGTCCTTGACGTAGACGGTAAAGCGGACCTCGCGGCAGCCGGTCTTGGTCATCAGGTCGTCGCGGTTCTTGACCAGCTTCTCGGCGAAGCGCTCGTAGACCAGGCCGGTGGTGGATTCGCCGCAGGTGCGCTTGGTGGCGACGAACTGGTCGAAGACCTGCTTGAAGTACGGGTCGCCCATGCGGGTCGGCTCGCTGTCGAATGGGCTGGCGGTGCTGTGCACGGCGGACGCCGGGCCGGGGATGGCGACGTTCATCGAGGCCGTCTGGCTCGGGCCGGTGCGGCCGAGGATGTCGTCGTCGAAGCCGAGCGACGGCGGCGGGGACGCCGGGGGCGACGCCGGGGGCGAGACGTGCTGGGCGGTCGCGCGGCGCGGCGGGGGCGCGGGCGGCGGCGCCGGGGGCCGCGGCGGGGACATGCTGACGCCGGGCGGCGGGCCGGACGGCTTGCGCGGCGAGATCGTCGTCGGGCCGGAGTCGGCGATCCGGAGCTCGGACGCCGGCGGCGGGCCGTCGTTGAACCGGAACTCGGAGGGCGCCGCGACGGGGCTCGGGCGCGGCGCCGCGGCGAGCAGGTCGATCGTGCCGAGGCCTCCGCCGGCGGAGCTGGGCGCGGCGCTGAAGCCGGCATCGGGCGCGGGCCCGAGCAGCTGGTCGAAGTCCTTGCGGGCGGTCCGGGCGTCGCGACCGAGCTTGTCGACGTGGATGTTGACGCTGCGCGCGATCGAGCCGTGCTTGCCGCCGTGGCGATCCTCGGCGAGCCGGTCGGTCTCGCCCTTGGCGAGGCGGACGGCGTCGTTGGTCAGCCGGCGCAGCGGCCGGTCGACCTCGATCCACATCAGCGCGATGCCGATCGCGAGCGCGGCGAGGAACCCGCCGCCGACCAGCTCCCACGGGAACTGGCCGAACGCCAGGTCGCTCGACTTGACCCGGGTCTTCAGCGTGCCGACGAACCCGAGCGGCTCGGGCTGCTTGACCAGCACCGAGTAGAACGCCTGGCGCAGCCCGGCCTCGCCCGGCAGCCGCGCGACCAGCGCGGTGTAGCCCTCGGCGCCGGCGTGGACCGCCATCGGCTTGACCGTCTGGCAGTCGGCCGTGAGATCGGGGCCGAGCTTGCCGAGCGCGGCCTGCATCGGCGCGTGGTCGAACGCGATCGTCCGGCTGCCGGCGACGCCATCGCCGCCGAGGTGAAAGCCCATGTCGACCTCGAGCGACTTGGTCAGGGTCTCGGCCAGCTGGTTGGTGACCTGGTGGCCGAGCACGACCGCGCCGACGTAGCCGCCCTGCTTGACCACCGGCGCCGCCGACACGAAGTACATCGTGCCGTTCGCCGCCCACAGATCATCGCGCAGGTAGCCGGCGAGCGCGTCGTCGATCAGCGGCCGGCCGGCGGCGACATCGCCGAAGTCGTTGTCGTCGAGCCGGACCCGGGCGACGACCCGGCCGCGCTTGTCGATCAGCATCGCGAAGTCGGGCTTGCGGTTGCCCTGGATCGCCTTCATCACGGTGTCGCCGATATCGCGCACCTGCTTCATGCGCGACTCGTCGAGCTTCTCGGCGCCCGACGCCGCCTCGAGCGCGTTCATGATCTCGGGTGACCGGGCAAACGCGCCCGCGAGCTCGACCCGGTTGCGCGCGTCATCGGCGAGCAGGATGTGGATCACGCTGCACGCGGTCTCGAGCCGGTTGGCCTCGGCGGCGGCCAGCGCGCGCTCGGCCGGGCGCGGCATCACCAGCGCGATGGTCAGCGCGAGCGCGCCGACGAGGGCGACCAGGAAGAACCAGATCTTGGACCAGAACACCGGCTACTGCTTTCCCGGCGCGGCGGGCGCCTGGCTGGACGTCGTGGCGGCGGCGGCGAGCTCGGCGGCGGACACCTTGGCCGAGACCTCGGTCTTGCCCGCCTTGGTCTTGCTGGCGACGGTGACGTCGGTGGCCGTCGCCAGCCAGCCCGACCGCTTGCCGTGCAGCTCGGCGCCCGGATCGTAATAGAACACCCGCAGCTTGTAGCTGCCGTCCGGGACATCGGCGATTTCAAACCGGCCGGTGTCGTCGACCGCCGCGACGTGCGAGGTATTGACCACGACGATCTTGCCGCGCAGATACGGTGCGTCCGTGTCGCTGATCGTGTACTGCGCCGGCGCCGCCGGGCGGAACGACTTGCTGCTGGTCGGGTTGAACGGGCCGGCGAGCAGCTTGGGATCCTCGGCCGCGACGATCGTCCGCGCGATCTTGGTCTGGTTGCGGATCACGACCTCGGCGCCGACCGGGACCGCGACGACCGGCCGCGCGAACGACTCGCCGACCAGGTCCCACGTCACCTGCGCCGGCGCGCTGGGCGGGCCATCGCCCTCGAGCGCGACCACGAGGTACGGCGCCAGCCCGGGCTTCTTGACCTCGGCCAGCGGGTTCTCCGTGCGATCGAGGAAGCCCTTGGCCACCACCGGCGGCCGCTCCGGCGCGGGCGGCAAGTCGAGCTTGCCGACCACCGTCCCCGCTTGGCTCGCCGCGGCCGACGCGACGAGCACACCGACGAATCCGACCGAGGAGCCAAGCCGCATGATTTGAACAATCGTAGGCGGGATGTACCGCCGGACGCAACTCGCCGCGCCGCCGGCCGATAGCCGCCGCATGTCGAGGCCGGGACCTCTGGCGGTGGCGATCGCGGCGGCGGTCGGGATCGCGCTCGCGCCGTGGCTCGCGCGGATCGGCGTCGCCGGCTGGCAGCGCGGCCTGGTCGGCGCGGCGCTGGTCCTGGTCTGGCGCCGGAACGCGTCGGTAATCCTGCTTGCGGGTCTCGCCGCGGGTGTATGGCGCGGCGGGCCGAGCGAGGACGCCGCGCTGGCCGGGGCCGACGACCGGATCGTCGACCGGGTGACCGGCGTGATCGAGGGGCCGATCGTGCACGGCCCGCGCGGCGACGGGGCGCGGCTCGCCGCCGACGGCGCGACGGTGTGGCTGTGGTCGGGCGGGCGCTTGCACCCCGGCGAACAGGTCGTGGCGATCGGCCGGCTGCACGCGCCGCGCGGGCTGCGCGATCCGGCGGTGCCCGACCGGGCGGCGCTCGTGCACGCGCGCGGCGCGAGCCTCGAGCTGACGGCGCAGGAGGTGATCCGCCTCGGCGACGCCGGCGGCTGGGTCGACCGGGCGTGGCGGGCGGCGGACGACACGCAGCGGGCGTGGGTCCGCGCGCTCGATGCCGCGGGCGGCGGCACGCCGGGAGCCGCCGCGTTGCGCGGCATCGTCGCGGGCGATCGCGGCGAGGTGCCGCCGGCGCTGGACGATCGCTGGCGCGCGGTCGGCATCTTCCACGTGCTGTCGGTGAGCGGGTTGCACCTGGCGGTGGTGTCGGGGCTGGCGTTCTGGCTGCTGCGCCGGCTGATCGCGATGTCGCCGTGGGGCGGGCGGTGCCGGCCGGCGCGCTGGGCGTCGATCCCGGCGCTGGCGCTGGCGATCGCGTACACGATGATCACCGGCGCGCAGCTCGCGACCTTGCGATCGCTGGCGGTGATCGCCTGCATGCTGATCGGCCAGCTCTGCGCCCGGCCGGTCAAGCTGCTCGACGCCACCGGCTTCGCGGCGCTGGCGATCCTGATCTGGCGGCCGGCGGACCTGTTCGATCCGTCGTTCCAGCTGTCGTTCGTCGCCGCGATCACCCTGGCGCTGCAGCCGCCGGTCGACGCCTCGCACGGCGTGCGCGGCTGGCTGGTGCGCGGCGCGCTGTCATCGGCGCGGGTCGCGCTGACCACGGCGCCCCTGACCGCGTACCACTTTCAGCAGGTCGCCGTCGGCGGCGTGCTCGGCAACCTGGTGCTGACCCCGGCGGTCGAGCTGATCGCCCTGCCGCTCGGCCTGGCGGGCGCGGCGCTCGGGCTGTCGCCGGCGATCACCGCCGCGGCGTGGATCGTCGGGCTCGCCGACCGCGGCGCCGGGCTGCTCGCGCAGGTGACGCCGGTCGGGCACGTCGCGGTGGCGAGCGGCGTGGTGACGCTCGCGCTGGTGGCGATCTCGCTGTACGTCGTGACCCGCGAGCGCTGGGCGCGCGGCCGGATCGCCGGCTGGGTGATGATGTGCGCGATCTGGGCGATCGGCCGCACGCCACCGCCGGACGGCGCCCTGCGGATGACATTCCTCGACGTCGGGCAAGGCGACGCGGCGCTGATCGAGCTGCCGGACGGCCAGCTGTGGCTGCTCGACGCCGGCGGCGCGCCCAACGCGCGCGACCTGGCGGCCGCGGCGGCGACCGGCCAGGCGATCGACCGCGTGGTCTGGGCGTACGGCCACGCGCGGATCGACCTGGCGATCCTGTCGCATCCGCACCCGGACCACTACCTGGGGCTCGCGGCGATCACCACGCCGATCACCGAGCTGTGGGTCGCCGACGAGCCGGGTGGCAACGGTGGCAAGCACGCCGATCGCCTGCGCGCGGCGACGGCGTTGCCCGGGTTTGCCGCGATCGCGGCCGGGCTGGTCGCGCGCGGCACGCGGCTCGTGCATCCGCAGCTCGGGACGACCGCCGCCGGCGAGGTCTCGCTGCGGATCTGGGCGCCGCGCTACCAGCCGGCGGATCGGCCGATGTGCGCGGCGGACCCGGTGCGCAGCCTCAACGATAACTCGCTGGTCGTCGAGCTCGGCTATCGCGGGCGCCGCGTGCTGTTCGCCGGCGACGTCGAGGCCGAGGGCGAGGCCGATCTGGTCGCCGCCGGCGTCGGGCCGGTCGACGTCGTCAAGGTCCCGCATCACGGCAGCCCGACGTCGTCGAGCCCGGCGCTGGTCGCCGCGACCCGGCCGCGGCTGGCGGTGATCTCGTGCGGCCGGGGCAACGCGTTCGGCTTCCCATCGCCGCGGGTGATCGCGCGCTGGCAGGCCGCGGGCGCGGAGGTCGCGCGCACCGATACCGATGGCGCGGTCACCGTGACCATCGACGAGCGCGGCGGCCTGATGTTCGAGCGCTACGTCCCGTGACAGCGACGGAGCTTTGCGGTTCAATGCCGTGGTGGTTCTTCCGGCTCGTGATCGCGAAGCGCTGGATCAAGCGGTGACGCGCGGCAGCGAGCTGCTCAAGCAGGGGCAGCTCGGCGAGGCGCAGCGCTCGTTTCGCGCCACGCTCGAGCTCGAGGCCGAC
>DASWOO010000745.1:0-1575 GCA_036404335.1 Kofleriaceae bacterium | reverse complement strand
AGACACCCGCCGCCCTTCAACGTGACGCAGTAGTGCTAAGAGACCGACTCGCCTGATACCCAATGATTCGGCAGCACTCTGCGATCTGAGCATGATAATCCCCCTCGACCGCGCATGGTTCGGCGATAGGGAGTGCAGCGTCAATTGCAATCGTAATGAATGGCAAATAACGGCTGTCGTGTTTTGCTGCAGCTAGAGCCAGAACGCCGCGAGCGAGAACTTGTTGCTGGACGTATCGATCACTTCGTAGCTATCGCGTCCGCGCGCGGTCGGCAGCAGCGGCCGGCAGCCGTTGATCTTGCCGGCCTCGGTGATCACGAAGTAGCGGCGGCCGAGCGGCGCGCGCGACCGATCGTTCATGTACTTGGTGAACTCGGTGTTATCGCTGTCCTTGAACGCCGTCTTCATCTCGGGCGGGAAGCCCCAGATCTCGTCGCCCGACCAGAAGTTCTCGCCGCGCCAGTACAGCTGCCAGGCGATCAGCCGGTCGGCGTCGACCGTGTGTAAAGCCGGCCGGCCGCGCGGCCCGGCCTTGCCGCCGCCGCCGCGCGTGATCAGCGGCTCGACCCGGGCTCGCTCGCCCGGGGCCAGCGTGACCTCGACCGAATGGTCGCCGACCCGGCTGACCGCGCCGACCAGCGCGAGCTCGCTCTCCATCAGCCGCTCGTCGTTGGCGCGGTTGACCTGCAGCTTGATCGTCATCGGCTGGCCGAGCTGCAGGTTGTCGGGCAGCTCGGTGTCGAACGTCCAGGTGTTGCCGGCGCCGGCCCAGTCGTCGGCGAGCTCGCCCGCGCCGAAGTAGATGACCTTCTCGCCGTAGATCGTGCGCTGGTGGTAGTAGGTGCGGACCGCCTCGCGCATGCCCCAGTGCGGGCCGGCGAGCGGCATGTACGCCTGCAGCGACCACGCGCAGATCGCCAGGCCGGCGGCGCCGAGGCACGCCACGCCGAGCCGGCGCCAGCGGGTCGCGGTGATCGCGATCGCGAGCGCCGAGGCCAGGCCCAGGCCGAGGAACCCATCCGACGGATCGATCGACCACGGATCGGTCGACGGCCACGGCCGGTCGTAGCGAAAGACGAACATCTCGATCCAGCGCTCGGGCTCGTGCATCAGGTCGCGGCAGACCAGCAGCACGACGCCGACGCCGATCGCGGCGAACACCGGGTGCAGCCGGTCGCGGTGGTCGAGCAGGTCGTCAAGCAGGAACGCGACCAGGATGCCGAGCGCCGGCAGCACCGGCAGGATGTAATGGTGGAACTTGGTCTGGACCAGCGAGAAGAACGCGACGCCGCCGATCGCCCACAGCGCGACGAGGAACCGGACGCGGCCATCGCGGCGATCGGTGCGCGACCGCCACAGCGCGGCGGTGACCGCCGCGGGCAGGAGGCCGGCCCACAGCCACAGCCCGGGGCCGAGCTGGGACGTGTAGTACTCGAACGTGCCGGGCGAGTTATCGACGCCGACCGCGGCGCGATTGAGGATGTGATAAAACAGATATTCATTGATGAACGCGACGCCGTCGCGCAGGTACATCGCGAGGTGCCACGGCAGGAACGTCGCGATCATCACGAGCAG
>DASWOO010000744.1:0-1865 GCA_036404335.1 Kofleriaceae bacterium | reverse complement strand
CCACGTCCCCTACTGGTACGGCGCCAGCAGCTCCCTGGTCGACACCGTGATCGGCGCCGGCCAGCCCGTCGCCGGCCCCGACTGGTGACCTCCGCCGCCCGGCTGACTACGCCGGGTCGGCGCCGGCGGCGAGGGCGGCGGCGAGCAGGCTGCCGTCGTCGATCAGGGCGCGGATGGCGAGGATGTCGGGGGCGATGGGGCGGTCGACCATCATGGCGGGCACGCGGGCGCGGATCGCCGCGTGGATGGCCTCGAGCGGCGGGGTGGTCTTGAGCGGCCGGCGGAGATCGACGCCCTGGGCGGCGCAGAGCAGCTCGATCGCCAGGACGGTGCGAACGTGGTCGTGGATCGTGGCGAGCTTGAGCGCGGCGGTCGCGCCCATCGACACGTGATCCTCGCGGCCCGCCGAGGACGGGATCGAGTCGACCGAGGCGGGGTGGGCGAGGATCTTGTTCTCGGAGACCAGGGCCGCGGCCGAGACCTGGGCGATCATGAAGCCGGAGTTGAGGCCGGAGTCGGGCGCGAGGAACGGCGGCAGGCCGCTCGACAGGTGCGGGTTGACCAGCTGCTCGACCCGGCGCTCGCTGATGTTGGCGAGCTCGGCGATCGCGATCGCGGCGGCGTCGAGGGCGATCGCGACGGGCTGACCGTGGAAGTTGCCGCCGCTGATCATCTCACCGGTGACCTGGTCACCGCCGAGCAGCTCGCCGGCGCCCGGACCGTCCTCGTCGACGAACACCAGCGGGTTGTCGGTCGACGACGCGGCCTCGCGCTCGAGCACGGTGCGGGCGAAGTCGAGGACATCGCGGCTGGCTCCGTGGACCTGCGGCATGCAGCGCAGCGAGTACGGGTCCTGGACCTTGCCGCAGTCCTTGTGCGAGTCGGCGATCTCGGAGTCGACGAGCAGGGCGCGCAGGAACGCCGCGACCGCCTGCTGGCCGGGGTGGAGCCGGGCGCCGACCACGCGCGCGTCGAACGCGCGCACGGTGCCCTTGAGCGCCTCGAGCGACAGCGCGCCGGCGATGTCGGCGATCCGGCAGGTGGCCTCGGCGGCGAGCACGGTCAGGCCGCCGATCGCGGTCATGTGCTGGGTGCCGTTGAGCAGGGTCAGGCCCTCCTTGGCCTCGAGCACGAGCGGCGGGATGCCGGCGAGCCGCAGCGCCTCGGCGGCGGGCAGGGTGCGGCCCTGGTACTCCGCGTCGCCTTCGCCGATCATGCCGAGCGCCAGGTGCGCGAGCGGCGCGAGGTCGCCGGACGCCCCGACGCTGCCGCGCGCCGGGATGATCGGGTGGACGCCGGCGTTGAGCAGCTCGCACAGCCGCTCGCAGCACAGCGGGCGCGCGCCGCTGCGGCCGGTGGCGAGCACGGCGGCGCGCAGCAGCATCATCGCGCGGACGGCGTCCGACGGCAGCGGGCTGCCGACGCCGGCGGCGTGCGAGCGGACCAGGTTCTGCTGCAGCTGGACGACCTGATCGGCCGAGATCCGGACCTCGGCGAGCGCGCCGAACCCGGTGTTGACGCCGTACACCGCCGGGGCCGCGTCGCCACCGGCGACCACGGCGTCGACCACGGCGCGGGCGCGCTGCATCGCGCGCTGCGCGCGCGCGCCGATCTCCACGCGCAAGCCGCCGCGCGCAACGGCGTTCAGAGTTTCTAGGGTCAGTGGTTCATCGCCCAGGCGAAACGTCACGGCGCAGATGTATCGCACCTGGCCCTCCAGCGCATAACGCTGCGGGGTCGCCGCGCCGAAATCCTCGGAATCCTCCGGCCCTACGTTGACACCTAGTGCGTGGTCGGATGATCTTTGACCCGACTTGGGAGCGCCACCGGAAGATGATGATGGCACGCAGGGGGACGGCATGCCG
>DASWOO010000743.1:0-2171 GCA_036404335.1 Kofleriaceae bacterium | reverse complement strand
GCGGCTGTTCTACGGCGAGACCGACTACCAGACCGTCGAGCTGGTCCGCCAGGCGCGGGTGCCGTCGGTCGCGGCGCTCAACCCCGAGGTCGAGCCGGAGCTCGAGCAGGTGGTGCGCAAGTCGCTCGCCCGCGACCCCGACGAGCGCTACCAGAGCGCGGCCGACCTCGGCGACGCGCTCGCCCAGTTCCTGTTCTCGCACCGGATGAAGGTCACGGCGCGCGACATTGCCGCGATCGTGCGCGACGCGCAGGTCGAGATGATGCGCAAGCGGTCGGCCGAGCCCAAGAAGGACTCGCTGATCGACGCGCTCATCCTCGACGAGATGCAGAAGATGACGTCGCTGATCGGCGGCAACGGCGCGCAGCAGGCGCAGACCAGCGAAGGCTCGCTGAGCCTCGATCCGAGCGCGTTCATCAACACGTCGGACTGGGCCAGCGAGATGAACATGTCGGGCGGAGCCCAGCCGCAGCGCGGTCAGCCCGGCCAGCCCGGCCAGGGCGGGCAGCCCGGCCAGGCGCATCAGGGCGGCCAGCCGGCCAGGCCCCCTGCCCGGCCGCCCAAGCTACCGGCGGCCAGCGCCGCGCAGCCGGAGGTCGAGTCGCTCGAGGCGATCCTCGAGCCGGACCGGACCGGCGTGCACAAGAACGACAAGGGCAACAAGACGCCCTGGCTGCTGATCGCGATCATCATGCTCGTGCTGGCCGCGGGCGCCGCGGTCGGCGTCATGTTCTTGATGAAGTAGCGATCACCGCAGCTGTTGCAGCTGCTTGAGCGTCTCGCTGCCGGGCGCGAGGTCGCCGACCCGGGTGACGGCGTCCTTGAGCAGCGCCGGCTTCTTGAGCTGGGACGCCAGGGTGCCGACCATCTTCCACGCGTCGAGCGAGTCGGGGTTGAGCGCCGCCGCCTGCTGGGCGTTGCGCAGGGCGTCCTCGGGGGCCTTGGGCCGCTGCATCTCGGCGACGAACAGGTAGGCCGCGTAGATCGACGGGTCGTGCTCGAGCACCAGGTCGAACATCGAGCGCGCCGCCGGATCGTCGCGCTTGAAGTACGCGACCGCGGCGAGGCCGAGCTCGGCCTGGGCGCGCCGGCGCGGCGTCGCCTTTTCTTTGTCGAGCGCGTTCTTGGCGCTGGTGTAGGCGGCGGCCGCGTCGTCGAGCTTGTTGGCGGCGAGGTCGAGCTTGCCGGCGATGACGTCGGCCTCGGGCTTGCCCTTGAGCCGGGCCGCGACCAGGGGCGTCAGCTTCTGGCCGAGCGCGGTCTGCTTGTCGTCGGCCGAGATCGTGTCGGCGGCGAGCAGGAACGTGTCGAGGTCGGCGCCGCACTTGTCGAGCGCGCGGCCGATCGCCTGGGCCGCGCCGGCCGGGTCGCCCTTGCGCAGCGCCAGCCGGGCGCGCTCGCGATCGAGCTGCCAGGCGACGATGTTGGGGGTCTTCTCGGCGAGCGCGAGCAGCTCGGCCGCGCCGGCGTGGGCGCCCATCAGCGACCGGGCCCGGGCGGTCTCGAGGATCAGCATCGCCGGCGGGTGGTCGCCCGAGTCCTTGAGCAGCTGCTCGAGCAGCGCGCGGCCGTTGCCGGGATCCTTGTCCTCGAGCTGGAGCTGCGCGGCCTCGAGCCGGGCCTCGAAGTTGCCGGTCCGGCTGGCCGCGGCGTACGCGGTCTTGGCGCCCGGCATGTCGCCGGTGTCGCGGTCGATCCGCGCCAGCTCGAGCTGGACCTTGCCGGCGTCGGCGCCGGGGCCGACCACGGCGTGCTCGAGCAGCGCCTTGGCCTTATCGCGCGCGGCCGGGTCCGCGCCCAACCGCTGGATCTCGGCGTACGCCGCGAGCATGCCCGCCGTCGCCGACTTGGGGTTGAACCGCGGCTCGAGCCGCTTCCTGGCCTCGTCGAGCTCGCCGGCGGCCAGGTCGATCCAGGTCCGGGCGATCAGCGCCGGCTCGTAGCCCGGCAGCTTTTTGAGCACGGCGTCGAAGTCGGCGCGCGCGGCCTCGGTGTCGCCGATCGCCTGGTCGGCGAGGCCGCGCACGGTCTGGCCCTTGGGCCACGCCGCGGCGTCGGGCGACTTGGTGAAGATGTCGAGCGCGGCGTTGGGCTTGCCGAGCGCGAGCCAGACCTGGGCCAGCGTGGTGCGGATCCGCCGGCTGGCCGGGAACTGCTGGAGGCCGCGGGCC
>DASWOO010000742.1:0-10653 GCA_036404335.1 Kofleriaceae bacterium | reverse complement strand
ACGTCGATTGCGGCGAGTAGACGTGGCCCAGCACGTCGTCGAGGTACTTCCACAGCCCGGTGACCTGCTCGAGGTGCACGTAGTGCGTCAGCTCGTGGCACGCCAGGTACCCCGGATCGGGGACCAGGCCGAACTCGGTGGTGAAGTCGAGGGTCGCCACCGTGGGGATCATCGACACGTGCTCGTAGCCGGCGAGATCGGGCAGCACGAACGCGTTGTTGTACGGCACGTCCGGCATCACGATGACCATCTTGTCGCGCGCCGGCCCGTCGTGGATCAGCGACGCCGCGCGCAGCTGGTCGGCGCAGGACCCGGCGCGGATCAGGAACCGGTCGATCTCGGCGCGGCGGTGCGCGGCGTAGTACACGATGAACCGGTCGGTCTCGATCCGGCGCATGTCGTCATGCGCGAACGCGCGCTGCACGTCGTCGGAGAACCGGGGCAGGAACGAGCCGCAGCCGGCCAGGCTCGCCGCCATCAGCGCCGCTCCGACGACACGCGCGAATCCCATGGATGCGCGCGATTATCGCACGCCGGCCGCTACTTCTGCGCGACGAGGTCGAGCATGCGCAGGTCCGGCGGCGACGCGAGCAGCTCGTCGGCCTTGCCCATCAGCGCCTTCGCGATCGCCCCCGCGAGGTGCGCTTGGCGGCCGGCCTCGTCGGCGAAGGTATCGAAGATCCCGAAGCTGCGCGGCCCGGCCTGGAACGCGTACCAGGTGCGAGTCTGGTCCTCCTGGCGGGCGAGCGCCTCGGCGGATTTCAGCAGCTGCGCGACGTCGGCTTCTTTACCGGGCTTGGCTTCGATCAACGCGAGGATGGCTTTGTTCGACATGCAGCCACTCTGCCCCGGCACGGCACGCCAGCGTAGTGGCGGGAACGCCAACGATCGTATCATTTCCGCCATGCGGATCTGCATCGCCACGCTCGACGGCGCGTTCGACACCGGCCTCGCCGCGCTGCTCGACACGTTCGAGCTCGCCAACGGCCTGGGCGATCACCCGTTCGACCTCACGCTCGCCTCGCCGTCGCGCCGGCTCCGCACCCACCACGGCTTCACCGCCGACACCGCGCCGCTGCCGGCCCGCGCCCCGGATCTGACGATCGTCCCCGCCCTGGCGTGCAAGACGCCCGAGACGATCGTCGCCGCGCTCGGCCGCGACGACGTCGCCGCCTTGGCCGAGGCGCTGGTCCGGTTCGGCAAGCGCGGCCGGATCGCGGCGGCGTGCACCGGGGTGTTCGTGCTCGGCCACGCCGGCCTGCTCGACGGCCGGCGCGCGACCACCAGCTGGTGGCTCGGCCCGATCCTGCGCCGCACGTTCCCGCGGATCGACGTCGCCGAGGACGAGCTGATCGTCGCCGACGGCAACACGCTGACCGCCGGCGCGGCGCTCGCCCACGTCGACCTCGCGCTCGCGATCATCCGCGAGCGCAGCCCGGACCTCGCGGCGCTGGTCGGGCGCTACCTGCTGCTCGACACCCGCGTCGCCCAGGCGCCGTTCGTCGCGCCGTCGCAGCTCGCGCACGACGACGAGCTGGTCACGAAGTTCGAGCGCTGGGTCCGGCGCAACCTGCGCGAGCCGTTCGACCTGGCCCGCGCGGCGCGGGCGATCGGCGCGAGCCAGCGCACGCTGCAGCGCCGCCTCCGCGCCGTGCTGGGCAAGCCGCCGATCCAGTTCGTGCAGGACCTGCGCGTCGAGCGCGCCGTCCAGCTGCTACGCAACTCGCGCCATTCGATCGACGCGATCGCGCCGCTGGTCGGCTACGAGGACGGCGCGACGCTGCGCGCCCTGCTCCGCAAGAAGCTGCACAGCGGCGTGCGCGAGCTGCGCTGAGTCAGAGCACGCAGCTGCAGCACGCGTCGCGCGCGGTGGCGCAGCTGGCGCGGGCCGAGGCGCACTTGTTGGCGGCCCAGTCGTCGCCGGCCAGCTGGCGCGCCAGCTCGCAGATCTTGTCCTGGTCGTCGCAGATCGACGTCGACAGCGTGCACGCGGTGGTGCACCGCTCGCTCGCCGCCGGCTTGCAGCGGGCCTCGCCGATCGCCGGCGCGGTGAACGGCGACGACATCGCCTGCGCGCAGCTCGCGCCGCTGCAGGCCTCGACCGCCGGCGCGGTCAGCCTGGCCTGCGCCAGGTCGTCGGCGATCTGGCGATCGAGCGCCTCGATCTGCGCGTGCGGATCGCCGGCCGGCGCCGCAGCCACCGGCGACTCCGACGCGCGGCTCGGCGCCTTGGCGCAGCTGGCCAGCGCGATCGCGACCACGAGCAGCCGCCTCATGGCGTGCGCTCCGGCCGCGGCTCGCTCGCGCAGTTGCAGCAGCGCTGCTTGGCCTCGCGGCACGACGCCTTGGCGCTGATGCACTTGTCCTGCGCGTCGTGATCCGCCTTGCCCAGCTCGTCGGCGATCCCGCAGATCGCCTCGGCGTTGTCGCAGATCGCGTCGGCCAGGCTGCAGATGTCGCTGCACGTCCCCGCGGGCGCCGGCACCGGCTGGCCGTTCGGGCACACCCGCGCGGCCTCGCTGACCGGCCGGCTGCGCCACTGGAACACGTCGGCCGGCGTCGGATCGAGGTCCATGTGCGCGACGCGCCGCCAGTCGCGGATCTGCGCCCACAGCGTCGTGATCTCGGTCATCTTCTGCTGCCGGCGCTGCCACTCCGGCGGCTCGATCGGCCGGCCGCAGCCCATCACCAGCAAGCCGATGATGACGCCGGCGACCAGCGCGGCGAGCGTCGCTCTCACCGCTGCTCCATCAACGTCTTCTGCAGCTGCTCGTTGATGCGGATCGATTGATCGTACGCCGCGATCGCCTGCTTGCGCTGATCGACCGCCAGCGCCTTGCCGGCCTCGCCCTGCGCGTCGAACCCGGCCGCGCGCGCCTCGTGGAGCTCGCCCTGCACGGTGTACAGGTTGGCCTTGAAGAAGCTATCGCGCGCGCTCTGCGCGAGGCCCTCGGCGATCACCTGCGTCGCCTCTTCGAGCTGGCCCTGGCCGAGCAACAGCTTGGCGAGCAGCGCACGCGCGTCGTTGCGCACGTCCTCGGCCTCGGGCGCGCCCCTGGGGAACGTCAGCGACAGGATCTGGCGCACCGCGGCGACCGCGCCGGCGGTGTTGCCGTCGGCCATGAGGATCTTGGCCTTGTGGTGATAGTTCTTGGCCTGGCCCAGCGCGATCATCAGGTCCTGACCGATCGCGTCGCCCGGCTCGGCGAGGTGCGTGGTCACGCTCGGATCGCGCTCGGCCGAGCACGCCGCCAGGACCAGCGCCGCGAGCACCGCCAGGCGCTTCACGGCACACCTCCACGCCGCGAGAGCGCGTGCGCGCGGAACCCGTCGAGCCGGTCGGCGAAGATCGCGTCGATCCGCGCGCTGGCGTCCCCGGCGCGCTCGCGCGCGATCGGCCCGACGACCGCATCCGCCGTCCGCGACCGCTGCTCCTCCGGCAGCCGCGCGCTCCGCACGGGCACCGGCCGCAGCCACAGCATCAGCAGCGCCGCCGCCGCGACCATCGCCGACACCGCCGCGACCATCCACGGCGCCTTGCGCGGCCGCGCGCTGCGGATCGGCGTGACCTGGGTCTGCGCCGGCAGCGGCGCGCCGATCGCCTGGCGCAGCGCGTCCTCGACGAGCGCCCGCCGCGTGCCCGCCGTCAGCTCGACGTTGCCATGCGCCGCGCGGATCACGGTCGCGACCTCGATCAGCGCGCGATCGTCGGACGACATCGCCGGCGGCGTGCGGCCGAGCAAGGTCTTGTCGACGACGTCGGCGAACCGCCGCGCGTGCGCGAGCTCGGCCGCGGTCGGCTCGTCGTCGGGCTCGGGCACCAGGTGATCGTCGTCGTGGGCCATCACATGTCTCCCGCGTCGGTCGCTGGGTCGGTGCGCTCGCCGAACTGCTTGCGAAACGCGCGCACCGCACGGAATAGAAGAACGTCGAACGTGCCGATCGTGATCCCCAGGCGCTTCGCGCAGTCCTCGCGCGACAGCTCCTGCACCAAGCGTAGCTCGATCGCGAGCCGGTATCGCTCCTGAAGCTGCTGCATCGCCTGGTCGATCCGCGCGCGGTGGACCCTGCGCTCGTGATCGGCGATCAGCTGAGCGTCGGCATGTGAATCCGGATCGGACTCGCCGCTGACCTCGTGGATCATCGCGTCGGCCAGCCGGCGCGACCGCTTGGACTGGCGGTGCAGGTCGTAGACCTTGTTGATCGCGATCTGCCGCAGCCATGGATAGATCGTCTTGCCCTGCCAGGTAAACCTGCGGATCTTCTCGACCGCGGTGGCGAGCGTGTCGCGCAGGACCTCCTCGGCGGACGCGGCATCGCCCAGGCGCGGCAGGATCACCGTGCCGTACAGCGGGCTGGCGTAGCGTTCGAGGATGGGGCGCATGGCGTCGAGGTTGCCCTGCTGCGCCTCCTCGACCAGCCGTTGCTCTTCTTCGAGCTCGAGCTCTACGGTCGCGGGTTCGGAGGCCACGGACACCTACTCAACGCCACCCGGCGGCGAGATCTTACGGTCGGCCTCGCCGCGCCGGCCGTCATAGCGCACGCAGACCAGCTCCAGGCCCCGGGCCGGGGCGGTGATCCCGGCCTTGGTCCGGTCTTTGTTCGCAAGGATCTCGGCCACTTGAGCTGCCGGGCGGCGGCCCTGGCCGACCTCGACCAGGGTGCCGACCAGGATGCGGACCATGTTGCGCAGGAACGCGTTGCCGCGGACATCGACCGCCAGGAGCTCGTCCAGCTGCGATGGCAGCGGCTGGACACCGACCTCGTCGATCCGCCGGATCGTCGTCTTGGCCGCGCAGCCGGCCGCGCGGAACGCGGCAAAGTCGTGCTCGCCGATCAGCGCGGTCGCGGCGGCGCGCATCGCGTCGAGATCGAGCGGCTCCGGATGATGCCAGGCGCGGTCGCGCCAGCGCGGCGAGCGCTCGGCGCGGGTCAGGATCAGATAGCGGTAGTGCTTGCCGGTGGCGGAGAACCGGGGATGGAAGTCGTCGCCGACCTCGCTGACCTCGACCACGGCGATCGCCGGCGGCAGCATGGTATTGAGCCCGCGCCGGAAGCCGTGCAGCGGGATCGGCTTGTCGGTTCGAAAGCTCGCGACCTGGCCGCGCGCGTGGACCCCGGCGTCGGTGCGCGACGCGCCGGTCACCGCGACCTCGTGCTGGACCATCTTCGCCAGCGCCTGCTCGAGGTGGCCCTGCACCGTCGGGCCGTTGTCCTGGCGTTGCCAGCCGCACAAGCCAGTGCCGTCGTACTCGACGACCAGACGGATGTGCCGCACGGGCTGGTCATACACCATCGATGGACGGCGCACTCGATGTGCGGTACCAGACGGGGGGATTGATGCGCGCGACCTGCCGGACCCTGTGCGCGATCGCGCCGCTCGCTGTGATCCAGCCTGCATTCGCGGATCCGGTGATCCCGGCCAATCCATATGATCCGCCGCGCGAGCTGACCGAGGCCGGCATGACCGAGCTCGGCGTCGGCGCCGGGCTGTGGATCGCCGACGGCGTGCACGACGTCGCGGTGACGCCCTCGGCCGGCCGGTTCGTCGCCGACAACCTCGAGCTCGCCGCGACCTTCGGCCTCAGCCACAGTAAGGACGCCGCCGCGACGGCGACGATCTGGTCGGCGCTGGTCGAGCCGTCGTATCACGTGCCGCTCAATCCGTTCGCGTCCGGCGTGCTCGGCATGGCGGCCGGCATCGCATACCAGCACACGCTCGGCGCCAACCTCATGATCGCGCCGCGCGTCGGCCTCGAGGTCGCGTTCGCGCGCCACCACATCGTCTCGATGTCGCTGGCGTACTCGTATCTCGCGCACAGCGCCGCGCAGGGCCGCGACGACGCCGCGCTGGTCGCGCTGAGCTCGGCGCTCCGGCTCACGCTCGGCTACGCGATCCGCTGGTAGCGGCTCACTCGCTAGTTGCAGGGCGTGGTGTAGTGTGCAGATGGCCGACGGGAGAGTCGGTATCGCAAGTCGATAATTAGCAAAAGCTAAAGCATGAGATCCGCGTGAATGCGTGGCCGCGGCCGCGCGGCAGATGGGCGTTTCGTGCGCTGGCCGAGCTGGCGTCACTGCGCCATCCTCCCGCCATGAAGACTCGCCGCATCGGCTCGCTCGAGGTCTCGGTCATCGGCCTGGGCTGCAACAACTTCGGCTGGCGGATCGACGCGGCCGCGACCGCCAACGTCGTGTCCGCCGCGATCGAGGCCGGCGTCACGCTGTTCGACACCGCGGACATGTACGGCAGCACGCAGAGCGAGGTCCTGCTCGGCCAGGCGCTCGGCGCCCGGCGCGACAAGGTGATCGTCGCGACCAAGTTCGGCATGCCGATCGGCGGCCAGCCGGCCGGCGCGTCGCCGGCCTACCTGCGTAAGGCCGTCGAGGACAGCCTGCGCCGGCTCGGCACCGATCGCATCGACCTGTACCAGCTGCACAAGCCCGATCCGGCGACGCCGATCGCCGAGACCCTGGCGGTGCTCGACGAGCTGGTCAAGGCCGGCAAGGTGATCGAGATCGGCTGCTCGAACTTCTCGCTCGCCCAGCTGCGCGAGGCCGAGACCGCGGCCGCCGACGGCGCGGCGCAGTTCGTCAGCGTGCAGAACGAGCTCAGCCTGCTGCACCGCGCGGATCTGCCCGACGTGATCCCCGAGTGCGCGGCCCGGTCGATCGCCTACCTGCCCTACTTCCCGCTCGCCAGCGGCGTGCTGAGCGGCAAGTATTCGGGCGCCGCAGGCAAGACCGCCGCCGGCCGGCTGTCGTCGGGCGGCGCGCTCGCCGACCGGTTCCGCGCGCCGGAGAACCTGGCGCTGGTCGACAAGCTGACCCAGCTCGCCGAGGGCTACAGCCACACGCTGCTCGAGCTCGCGTTCGCCTGGCTGCTGTCGTTCCCGGTGGTGTCGTCGGTGATCGCCGGCGCGACCTCGCCCGAGCAGATCCGCGCCAACGCCGCGGCCGCCGACTGGGAGCTCGGCGAGAAGGAGCTCGGCGAGGTCGCCGCGCTGCTCGCCGCCGCGCTGTGATATCGTGGGCGAGTGCCCCTGACGGTCATCGGCCACGCTGCGTCGACCGGCGCGCTGCGCGACGTCTACGATCGCATGCTGGCCCGGCCGATGCCGCCGACCTACCGGCCGGCGCACGGCGGCGCCGCCGGCATCATCCAGGCCCACAGCCTCGATCCGGTGCTGATGCCTCGGGTGTTCGCGGCGTCGTCGTCGCTCAACGGCGCCGGCCCGCTGCCGTGGCAGGACCGCGAGCTGATCAACGCGCTCACGTCGCGGCTGAATCAATGTTTGTATTGAACGGCCGCTCACGCAGAGTTTCTGCGTGTCGCGCTCGACGGCCGTGATCTGCTCTCCCGGGCGGTGATCGCCGATCCGCGGGCCGTCGCCGCGCGCTGGCCCGAGCCGCGCGCGCGCATGCTCGCCGAGCTCGCGGTGGTCGTGACCGAGACGCCGTGGGCGCTGACCGCCGAGCATCGCGCGCGGGCGCATGCGGCGGGCATCTCCGACGCCGAGCTGCTGCATGCGATCCCGCTGTCGGCGTACTTCGGCCACCTCAACCGGATCGCCGACGCGGTCGCGCAGCCGCTCGACTACGAGGTCGTGCACCTGCCGCCGCGCGCCGAGCCGGCGACGCCGGCCTACGATCGCCCGCCGCGCGTGGTCCGGGGCACGCCTGCGCTGGACCTGGCCGAGCGGCCGGCGACCGCGGCGGCGCTCGCGACCTGGCGCGACTACGTCGTCGGGCGCGAGCCGGCCGGATCGCCGATCGAGGCCTGGGTCGACGGGCTGACCGGCGCCGGCGAGCCGGTGCCGCCGCCCGTCGGCGACGCGCTGTACGCGCTGGTCGAGCAGGTCGTGCTCGCGCCGTGGCAGCTGTCGGACGAGGCGTTCGCGCCGCTGCGCGCGCGCGGCCACGACGACGCTGCGCTGTTCCGCGTCATCTCGGCGGCCAGCTCGTTCAACACGTTCGCCCGGATCCGCGTCGCGCTGATCGCCCTCGCCGGCTGAGCTCTTCGGGATCAGCCGAGCAGGCGGCGCGCGACGCGCTGGAACGCCTGCTCGCGGCGCACGATCTGGACGAAGCCGCTGCACGGCGATGCCATGCGCTCGGGGCAGTCCGTGCACGGCGAGCGATCGCCGCCGCGCCGGCCGTACAGCCCGCGCAGCCCGATGACGGCCGCGCCGGCGAGCGCCAGGACCAGCCAGCGATGCGCCAGGAAGCCCACGGTCAGGCCGAGCGCGAGCAGCGCCGCGGGCGCGAGCCGCGTGACCAGCTTCGGCAGGCGCCGGGGGCTGACGACCGTCGGGATCAGCAGCAGCGCGCCGGCGATCAGCGCGCCCAGCGCGATGGCCGCGCCGCCCCGGCCGACGGCGGCGAGCCCCAGGCCTGCGACGCCGCCAGCGAGCCCGCCGATCACCGCGAAGCTGCAGCCGCGACACAGATAGACCCGCCGGCCGCGCCAGCGCACGCGCAGCACCTCGCCGGCGTAGCGATCGCACAGCGGGTGATGCGCGTGGCGGTGAAAGCGATGCGCGGCGCGCGACAGCCGATCGATGCGGCGCGCCTGGCGCGGCGTCGGACGCGGGCGATCGCGCGGTCGCGCCAGCGGGATCGGGACCTGCTCGGCCTCGGCGAGGAGCTCCGCCGGCGCGGGCTCGTTCACCGCGCGCGCAGCCGGACCGCGGTGCCGTACGCGACGATCTCGTTGGTGTTCTGCATCAGCTCGCCGCTGTCGAACATCAGGCCGAACACCGCGTTGGCGCCCATCGAGATCGCGTGGGCTTCGAGCCGGTCCATCGCCTCGTTGCGCGAGTCGGTCGCCAGCTTGGTCAGCGCGGTGATCTCGCCGCCGGCGAACGTCTGGCAGCCGGCGCACGCCTGGCCGATCACCGAGCGCGACCGGACGGTGATGCCCCAGCACGGGCCGAGCACGGCATCGATCTCGGCGCCCGGCGGGGCGAACCGCGTGGTCGTGATCAGGATGCGATGCGCGGACATCGCGGGGACGTTCGAGTGCTGCGGCGGGTAACCGGACGCTGCCATGCGGTCAGGTTATCACGGCGGCGCGCGTCAGTAGGACAGCTCGACCCCGAGCGTGACCGACTGGCGAGTGTCGAGCCCGGGGCGGCCGAGCACCACGCCGGCGTCGTAGCGCAGGAAGCCGGCGAGCGCGGGCAGCGGGGTGTCGACGCGCAGCCGCAGCGCCGCGGCGACCCCGGTGCCGTCGCCGAACCCGACGCCGGCGCCGAACCCGAGCTCGAGCCAGCGGGCGAGCCCGGCGCGCGCGACGGTGATCAGCGCGCGGCCCTCGGCGCCGCGGCCGCCGACCAGCAGCAGCGAGGCCTCGCCGCCGAGCTTGGTCCGCCCGCCGAGCTCGAGCCGGCCGTCGAGCGCGACCAGGCCGCGCGCGCCGTGATCGAAGGTCAGGCCGCCGCCCAGCGCCGCGGTCAGGCGCCAGCGCCGGCCGGACGCGGCGACGCTGACCTGCTCGGTCGCGACGAGCTCGGCCTGATCGGAATCGAGCGCCCTTGGGCTCGCCTGGTCGCGCACGGCCTCCTCCGGCCGGGGGCGCACGCTCGTCGCGGCGTCGGCCTTTCCGGCCGTGCGCTCGTCCTTGTCGGCCGGGCCGGCCGTGTCGGCTGTGGCGGCCGGAGCGGCCGGGGCGGACGGGGCGGACGGCTTGGGCGCGCCCTTCTTCTTGGGCGCGTCCTGTGCGCCGCGGCGCGCGGGCGCGGCGTCGTCATCTTCTTCGTCGCCGGCGCGCGACCGGGCCACCGGCGCGTCGGCGTCCATCGCCTGCTTGACCGCGTGCCAGCGCATGCCCGACGGCAACGACACCGGCACCGCCACGCTGTGCCGGACGCCGCCCTCGACGATGACCTCGTCGCCGATCGCGACCAGCGAGGTGTACGGCGAGACCAGGCCGTACTGCAGCGCGAGCCGGGTCACGGCCGCGCGGTCGTGCGGCCCGACGAGCAGATCGCCGAGCCGCGCGCGCGCCCAGCGCCGGGCCAGTGGGCCGCGCGGCGTGGTCGCCCCGTCGACGCCGCGCGCGGCGCCGAGCGCTTCAAAGGCGAATACCTCGCCGCGCGCCCGCGCGTTGGCCGGCTGCGCCCGCGCGATCTTCGCGACGACCAGCATCGCCTGCCCGGCGCCGAGCCGCGGCAGCACCACCGGCTCGACCTCGGTCGCGCCCAGCGCGCCCCAGTTGATCGCCACCGGCGCCGGCCGGGTCACCAGGTCGCGGATCAGCGCCTGCGCGACCGCGCCGACGTCATCGCCCGGCGCGACGAACCGCACCGTGCCGCCGGTGACCGCCGCGAGCTGGGTCAGCGTCGCGCGCGCCGGCGCCGGGCCGATGCCGAGCACGTGGACCGGCACGCCGAGCCGCCGGGCCGCGGCGATCGCCGCCGGATCGTCGGCGACCAGGCCGTCGCTGACCACCACGATCGGCGCGCCGTCCGGGCGCGCCTCGCGCAGCACCCGCGTCAGATCGAACGGCCCCGCCGGCGAGGCCCACGCGCGATCGAGCGCCGCGCGCGCGTCGTCCGGGCCGGTCCAGCCCGCGCGATCGCCGCCGAGCAGCCGGACGCGATCGCCGCGGGTCAGCGCGTCGAGCACCGCGCGGACCAGCGGGCGCTCGACGAC
>DASWOO010000741.1:0-2622 GCA_036404335.1 Kofleriaceae bacterium | reverse complement strand
AAGGGGCGGCTAGGGATGCGCTTCGAGCTGGTAGATGCCGCCGGCGATGTCGGTGGCGTAGAGCTCGCCGCGCGAGTCGGCGTGGATGCTGGCCGGGCCCTGCGGGAACGTGTAGTCGAGGTCGACGATGTCGAGCGTCCGGTCGGGCTTGAGCTGCGCCTTGACCAGCTGGGCCTTGACGTCGTCGGTGTAGAAGTACCAGCCGGTCAGGTCGGGGTAGCACGCGCCGCGGTAGACCTGGCCGCCGATGATCGCGGCCCAGCCGTCGGAGTGGCGGCGGTTGTCGAGCGCGTAGGTCTTGCCGGCCGGCACGCACGCCTGGTACGGCGAGGTCTGCTGGCAATGCCCGTCGACGGTCGCGCAGCAGTCGGGGCCCTCGTACATGCTCCAGCCGAGGTTGGCGCCGGCCAGGTGGCCGGCCTCGAGCACGTCGATCTCCTCGACCGCGCCCTGGCCGACGTCGCCGAGCCACAGGTCGCCGGTGGCCTTATCGAACGACCAGCGCCACGGGTTGCGCACGCCGAGCATGAAGATCTCGCCCCGGCCGCCGCCGGTGGTCTTGTACGGGTTGCCGTCGGGGATGGCGTAGGCCAGGGCGCCGTCGGCGTGATCGACGTCGAGCCGCAGGAACTTGCCGAGCAGCTGGTTCGGGTTCTGGGCGCGGCGCTCGGGATCGCCGGCGCTGCCGCCGTCGCCGGTGCCGATGTACAGGTAGCCGTCGGCGCCGAACTCGATCATCCCGCCGTTGTGGTTGGCGTACGGGTCGGGGATCGCGAGCAGGACCGTCTCGGTCGTCGGGCTGGCGACCGCCGGATCACTCGACACCGTGAACCGCGACAGGACGTCCATGTAGGGCTCGGCCGAGCCCGTCGTGTTGGTCGCGGTGTAGAACACGAAGAACTGGCCGTTCTGCGCGTACTGCGGGTGGAACGCCAGGCCGAGCAGGCCGAGCTCGCCGCCGGCGACGACTGGGCCGCGGTTGTCGGGCGAGAGGTCGAGGAACGCCAGCGGCCGCAGCTGCTCGCCGGGGTCGATGATCCGGATCGCGCCGCGGTTCTCCACGACGAACAGCCGCGGATCGCCGGGCGGCGAGGTCACCAGCATCGCCGCGCCGTCGACGGTCAAGGCCAGCTTGCGGAACGTGACGCTCGACCCGGCGGTCGGCGTGCACGGCGCGACCTGCGTGATCGGCGGGGCGTCGTCGTCGCGGCCGGGCGGCAGGCTGCTGCCGCCGCCGCAGCCGGCGATCGCCAGGCAGGCGAGGAACGTGCGTACGTGACTCATGATCTTGCCGCCTTCTTGCCGACGCGCTCGGCCCACGCGCCGAACAGATAGAGCACCAGGCCGACCGCGCCGAACGGCACGAGGAACACCCAGCCGACGAAGCCCTCGCTCATGCCGTAGTAGGCGATCGCCAGCGTCGTCAGGACGACCCAGACCGCCATCGCCGCCAGATACCCGGTGATCTGGATCTTGCGCTTGCGGATCGCGGCCTCCAGCTTGTGCAGGAAGAACTCGGCCTCGGCCGGCGACAGGTTCTCGACCGCGCGCGCGAGGTCGACGTGCTTCTTGGTGTCGAACGCCTGCGCGACCAACGGATCCTCGATCGAGGCAGCCACGCCGCGACTCTAGCACGGTGCGGTATACACGCCGGCAGATGCTGAAGCTTACCGATGACCTCGGGCGCGCGCTGACGTTTGGCCGGCCGCCGCAGCGGGTCGTGTCGCTGGTGCCGAGCGATACGCACAGCGTGATCGCGCTCGGCGCCGTCGCGCGGCTGGTCGGCCGGACCCGGTGGTGCGAGAGCCCCGAGGCCGCCGGCGTGGCGGTGGTCGGCGGGACCAAGGACGTCGACGTCGAGGCGGTGCTGGCGCTCGCGCCGGACCTGGTGATCGCCAACCAGGAGGAGAACACGCGCCCGGCGCTCGAGGCGCTCGCGGCGCGGACCAAGGTGCTGGTGTCGCTGCCGCGCCGGGTCGACCAGGGCATCGCGCACCTGGCGCGGCTCGCGCGGATCCTGGGCGTCGCGGACCAGGAGCCGGCCCGGGCGCTTATCAAGCGCGGCTACGAGCTGGCGAAGGGCCCGGCCGAGGCCGCCGGGCCGCGCGCGTTCGTCCCGATCTGGATGGACCCGCTGATGACGATCAACGCCGACACGTTCGGCTCCGACGTCCTGGCGCACGCGGGCATCGCCAACGCGTTCGGCGACCGGCTGCGGCTGTACCCGCTGGCCGCGGACCTGGGCAAGACCGCGCCGCAGGACGCCGGCGGGCGCGACGTGCGCTATCCGCGGGTCACGTTCGACGAGGTCCGCGCGCGCAAGCCCGAGCTGGTGATCCTGCCCGACGAGCCGCACGCGTTCTCCGCCGACGACGAGGCCGTGATCCAGCAGGCGCTGCCCGGGGTGCGGGTCGTCCGGGTGCTGGGCAAGGACCTGTTCTGGTACGGCGCGTGGACGATCGACGCGCTGGCCCGGCTCGCCGGCCAGCTCGCCGCCTAGCGAGCGGCGAGCCAGCGGGTGAGGGCGGCGACGAACACGGGCGCGGCGGGCGGGTGCTTGAAGAAGAACAGCGACGGCTCGATCAGCTCGAGCTCCATGACCATGGGCGCGCCGCTGGCGTC
>DASWOO010000740.1:0-3566 GCA_036404335.1 Kofleriaceae bacterium | reverse complement strand
CGCCGGGTCGGCCTGGTCGAGCAGGGTCGGCGTCGCGATCGGGAACCCGCTCAGCTCGGCGAGGTACACCGACAGCATCTCGAGGTCGAGGTAGCCGAGCTCGACCAGGTTGGTGCCGAGCCGGCCGCCGTACAGCACCTGGTTGCGCAGCGCGGCCTCCAGCTGGGACAACCCGATCGCGGCGTTGCGCAGGAGCAGCGTGCCCAGCTTCATCTCTGCTCCATCTTACGTCATGGACCGGCTACGCGTACCGCGTCGGATCGCTACCGCCGGCCTCGCTGAAGCCTTTTCGCCGAAGCACACATGCGTCACACCGGCCGCACGCGAGGTCGGCCTGCGGATCGTAGCAGGAGTGCGTCATCGCATAGTCGACGCCGAGCGACCGCCCGAGCTCGATGATCTGGGCCTTGGTCAGCTCGATCAGCGGCGCCTGGATCGAGAACCCGCCGGCGCGGGTCGCGACCTGGGCGAGCGCCTCGAACGCGCGGATGAACTCGGGCCGGCAGTCGGGGTAGCCGCTGGCGTCCAGCACGTTGACGCCGACGAAGATCTGCTCCGCGCCCAGGGTCTCGGCCCAGGCGAGCGCGAGCGAGAGCAGCACGGTGTTGCGGGCCGGGACATAGGTGCTCGGCACATCGCCCGGCGCGCCGATCTCGGCGAGCGACCGGTCCTTGGGCACGGCGATCTGCGCGCTGGTCAGCGCCGAGCTGGCGAGCGGCCGCAGGTCGACGTCGACCACGCGGTGCTCGAGCGCGCCGAGCGCGGCCGCGACCCGGCGCGACGCCTCGAGCTCGACCTGGTGGAGCTGGCCGTAGCGGACGGTCAGCGCGTGGCAAGCGAGGCCGCGCGACCGGGCGACCGCGAGCGCGGTCGTCGAGTCGAGGCCACCGGACAGGAGCACGACTGCAGCGGTCACCGGCGGTAGATAGCACTAACTGATCGCACGGCGCCACGGCCCGGTGGTGAAGCCGCCGACCAGCGCGCGCGCCATGGGCTCGTCGCATTGCCAGTAGCGGAACCCCGGATCGAGCAGCCGGTCGAGCGGCGCGCGCTGGCCCAGCTCGGCGTACACGATGCGAGCGTGGCCGACCGACCAGTCGCCGAAGCAGCGGCGCTCGGCCGGCTCGTCGATCAGCGTCGTGATCGCGTCGTGGCGCGGGTCCTGCGAGATCGTCTCGTAGAGCGGGCGCACCAGATCGGGGAAGCCCTCGAGCACCTGGAACACCGACTCGCGGTGGTGGAGCAGCACGCCGGTGATCGCGCGCTCGGCGTTGCGCCGCCGCCACTTCGACAGCAGCACGTCGAGCTCATCGCGCGACAGCTCGCCGCGCAGCGCGCTCGCGTAGGCGATCCGGACCAGGTGCGGTGTGGCCATGTGCATGGTGACTCGGCCGGGCCGCAGGCACCTCGGGTCGTCCCGGGGGCTGCGCTCGGGTACCCGACTCGCAATCGAGATAGACTCCGGTGGTGCGCTGGCGGTTCATGTCGATCGTCGCGATCCCGCTGGCGATCGCGATCTTGATCGCGTGGTCGGCGTGGCAGCGGTGGCAGCTGCTGGCAGCGTCCCCGTTCCCGATCGGCGTCGACGGATATTTCTATTCGATCCAGCTTCGCGCGCTGCTCGACCACGGCCAGCTCGCCTACCCGGCGTCACCGCTGGCGTTCTATCTGCTCGCGCCGTTTGCAGCAGCAACGGATCCGATCACCGGTGCCAAGCTCGGCGCCGCCGTGCTCGGCGCGCTGATCGCGTGGCCGGCGTACGGCGTGGGCGCGCGGCTCGGCGGCGGGCGCGGCGCCGGGCTGCTCGCGGCGGTGCTCGCGACGACCAGCGTGGGCTCGGCCTACCTGACGCTCGAGTTCGTCAAGAACAGCGTCGGGCTCACCGTCGGGCTCGCCGCGCTGTGGGCGGTGCTGGCGGCGATCGCGCCGGCCCGCGAGCGCCGGCTGCCCGGGCGGATCGCGATCGCGGTGGTCGCGGTGATCGCCGCGGCGCTGACCCACAAGATGGCGGCGGCGATCGTCGTGCTGGTCGCGATCCCGGCGGTGATCGCCGCGCTGACCCGGCGCGGCGCGCTGCGCGGCCGGCGGCTGTTCTACGTGTTAGGCGGCCTGATCGCGCTCGGGATCGCCGCGATCGCGATCGGCGCGGCGTCGCCGCAGCGGTTCCTGTAGCCCGGCGACCTGGCGCTGCTCGACGGGCTGTGGTCGTCCGACGCGGCGTGGACCGCGCCCGCGCTGGTCACCGCCGACGGCGCGCTCGCGGTCGGCCACGACGCCCTGCTCGGCGGCGTGCTCGCGGTGATCGCGCTGATCACCGCCGGGGTGCGCGCGCGGCTGACCGCGCCGGGCCAGCAGCCCGCGCCGGCCGAGGTCGCGCCCGGGCGGATCCCGGCGGCGGGCTGGCCGATCGTGCTGCTCGCGCTCGCGATCGGCCTGCCGTGGCTCGCGGTCACCGACCGCCAGGGCCTGGGCTTCCGGCTGCGGCTCGCCGCGTTCGTGCCGATGGCGCTGACCGCGGCGATCGTCGCGCGCGGCCTGCTCGGCCACCGCGCGCACCGCGACCGCCTCCTCGCCGGCCTCGCGCTCGGCCTCGCCCTGGTCCGCGCGCCCCTGCCCGCGACGCTCGACGGCGAGGTCGTCACCCACCCCGCGCTGGTCAGCGCCGCCCAGGCCCTGGTCGGCCGCGTCCCCGCCGGCGCGACCCTGGTCGTCCCCGAGCGCCACGTCGCGTTCCTCGTCGCCTGGTACACCGGCGCGCCGGTCGCGCTCCGCCCCGAGCTGATCCCGGCCGAGCATCGCTACCGCCTGCTGCCGCTGCACTTCATCGGCGACGGCTCGGCGCTCGACCGCGCGCTGCTCGCCGCGCGCGACCAGCCGCAGCTCCCCGCCCCGCTCGGCCTCCACCCCGGCCACCCCGACGGCCTCGTGCTCGTCGCCGAGCCGACCTGGCGCTGGGCGATGGCGCAGCTCCCCGCCGCCGACCGCGCGCGGTTCGAGGCCTGGCCGACGATCTAGGCGTCGACGACCTTCGCCTTGGGCAGCTCCGACTCGTCGCTCGCCATCATCCGGCGGATCGTCGGCGCCACCGCGAGCAGGCCGCCGGCCACGACCAGCGCGGCGATGATCAGCGTGTAGAACAGAAAGCCGAAGCCGCGCGACTCGGAGAACCCGGCGGCGCGGCCGGCGAAGTAGTTGCCGATCGCCGCGCCGAGGAACCAGATGCCCATCACCATGCCGCCCATCCGGCGCGGCGCGAGCCTGGACATCGACGACAGCCCGACCGGCGAGATGCATAGCTCCGAGCAGGTCGAGAAGAAGTACAGCGCGACCAGGTAGATGCCGCTCGAGCGCTGGCCGGACTGGACCGCCGGCAGGGTCGGCAGCATGACGATGAACGACACCGCGATCAGCGCCATGCCGATCGCGAACTTGACCACGCTGGTCGGCTCGCGCCCGGCCTTGCCGAGCTTCACCCAGATCGCGGCGAACAGCGGCGCGAGCAGGATGATGAACACGCTGTTGACCGACTGGTAGTAGCTCGCCGGAAAGTCGAAGCCGAGGAACCG
>DASWOO010000739.1:0-3379 GCA_036404335.1 Kofleriaceae bacterium | reverse complement strand
TGCCGTTCGAGCCGGTCGGCTCGCGGGTCAGGTCGTAGGCCTCGGCGACCGCCACCGGCGCCGGCGTGCCCGCATAGAACGCCTCGAGCGCGCCGAGCTCGGCCCGCTCGACATCGCCGCCGATGCTGACCTCGGTGAACGCCAGCGCCATCCACGGCTCGAACCGCCGCAGCACGCGCGGCGCCACCGCCGGGTGCGTGGCGAGGTAGTAGTTGAGCCCGTCGGCCCACGCGTCCATCACCGCGCGCAGCCACGCCGGGCTCGCCGCGTACTGCGCCTGCAGCTGCACCGGATCGACGAACAGCTTCATCCGCAGGTCGCGCCAGATCGCGCTCGCGCCCTCGGCCTCGGCGCGCCGGCCCAGCGCGTCGAGGTAGTTCAGCTCGATCCGCGGGAAGTCGTCCTCCGCCTGCGCGTAGACCATGCCGAACACCGCGTCGGCGTCGGTCTTGCCATGGACGTGCGCGATGCCCCAGTCGTCGCGGACGATCGTCACCCGCGCGGCGGTGCGCTGCCAGCGCGCCTGCTCCGGCACCGCATCCGGGATCACGGCGTGCGGGGCACACGCCACCAGGGCCAGCAGCAGCAACTGCTTCATGAGGGGCCGCAGCGTACTATCGATGATGCGCGGTGTACTCCTGCATCAGCCGCTGGTACTCCGTCATCGGCGGGTACTCGTCGAAGCTGTACGTCGCGCCGGTCTGGACCCACGGCAGCTTCGTCGCCACGCAGGTGTCGACGAACGGCGCGACCCAGCTGGCGTCGTCGAGCATCGTCGGGCGCAGATTGACGATCTCGTCCATGCCCTCGGCCCGGGTGAACAGCCATGACATGCAGTAGCCACACGCGTAATGCTTGCTCGCGCCGTGCAGGCCGCAGACCACCGGCTCGCCCTGCGTGACCTCGAACCCGGCGGCCGGGATGATCGCGGTCAGCGAGAACGCGCTCGACGCCATCCGCTGGCAGCCGCGACAATGACAGGCCAGCACCATCATCGGCGCCTGGCTGATCTTGAATCGGACCTTCCCGCAGCGACATCCGCCTTCGGCGGGCAACGTGGGTTCGCTCATGATCGTCCTTAGCATCCCGACGCACCGCCGTGGTACGCAAGGATCGATGTTTGTTCGCCCTCGCTTCCTCGTCACCGCGGCGCTGGTCGCCGGCTGTGCGCACCCCGCGCCCGAGGCCCCGCGCACCGCGTCACCGCCGGTCACCGATCCGGACTCGTTCGCGCGCGCCGACCGCACGATCGTCACGCACCTGGGCCTCGAGCTGTCGGTCGACTTCGCGACCAAGCGGCTCGCCGGCACCGCGGCGCTGACCGTGGCGCGCACGGTCCCCGGCGCCGAGCTCGTGCTCGACACCGACGGCCTCGACATCGCCGCCGCGAGCGTGTGCGGCACCGCGCGCGCGCTCGACTTCAGGCTCGGCGTGCCGAACAAGCACCTCGGCGTGCCGCTGACGATCCAGTTGCCGCCCGACGTCACCTGCGTCGCGATCAAGTACCAGTCGTCGCCGGACGCCAAGGCGCTCCTGTGGGTCGATCCGGCGGGCACCGCCGGCGGCCAGCAGCCGATGATGTTCTCGCAGTCCGAGGCGATCCTCGGCCGGTCGTGGGTGCCGCTGCAGGACACGCCGAGCGTCCGGTTCTCGTACGACGCGACCATCCACGTGCCGCCGCAGCTGATGGCGCTGATGAGCGCGAGCAATCCGCAGCAGCGCGCGGCCGACGGCGTGTATCACTTCCGCCAGCCGCACGCGATCCCGTCGTACCTGATGGCGCTCGCGGTCGGCGACTTCGCGTTCCGGAAGATCGGGCCGCGCACCGGCGTGTACTCCGAGCCGGGCGTGGTCGATGCCGCGGCGCGCGAGTTCGTCGAGGTCGACGCCATGGTCGCGACCGCCGAGCAGCTGTACGGCCCGTATCGCTGGGGCCGCTACGACATGCTCGTGCTGCCGCCGAGCTTTCCATTCGGCGGCATGGAGAACCCGATGCTGACGTTCCTGACCCCGACGGCGATCACCGGCGATCGCGCGATGGTCTCGCTGATCGCGCACGAGCTGGCGCACTCGTGGGCCGGCAACCTGGTGACCAACGCGACGTGGAGCGACTCGTGGCTCAACGAGGGCATCACCACGTACGTCGAGCGCCGGATCATGGAGCAGCTGCGCGGCGGCGAGTTCGCCGATCTGTTGTGGCACCTCGGCCGCAAGGACCTCGACGAGACCCTGGCCAAGGCCGGGCCGAACTCGCCGGCGACCCGGCTGTCGCTGATCCCCGACCCCAACGACGAGGACCTGGGCAGCGGCCTCGTCGCCTACGAGAAGGGCTCGCTGTTCATGCGCGCGGTCGAGCGCAAGGTCGGCCGCGCCCGGTTCGACGCGTTCCTCAAGGATCGCTTCGATCGCTTCGCGTTCCAGTCGATGGGCAGCAAGCAGTTCGTCGACGACACCGCGTCGCATCTCGCCGACCTTCCCGACCTGCGCGCCCTGCTCGAGCGCTGGGTGTTCCAGCCCGGCGTCCCCGCCGACGCGCCGCCCGACGCCTCGGCGCTGGCCAGCCGGATCACCGCCTCGGCCCAGGCCTACGCCGCCTCGGGCGCGGCCTTCGATCCCGCCGCCTGGAAGACCCTCGAGTGGGTCTCGTTCCTGCGCGCGCTGCCCGAGGCGATCACGCTCGATCGGCTGCACACCCTCGATCAGCAGTACCACCTGACCGAGTCGCCCAACGCCGAGATCTCGATGTACTGGCTGCCGATGCTGATCGCGCGCGACGACCACGCCGCGATCCCGGCGATCGACCGCTACCTCGCCAAGGTCGGCCGCCTCCGCATGATCCGCCAGATCTACACCGCGTTCGCCAAGCAGGGCGGCTTCTGGCTCGACCACGGCCGCGACGTCTTCCGCAAGGTCTCCGGCCGCTACCACTCGGTCTCGCGCGACGCGATCACCGCGGTGCTCGCGAAGGCGTAACAGATGGCCTGATCGTCCCGGCCGAAAACGCAAAAAGCCGCCGAGCGGCGGCTGATCGCGCGAGAGCCGAGGAGCTTACGAGTCGCCGCCCTGAGCGGCGATCGGACCGCAGGCCAGGGCCTTGCCCGGCTTGCCCTTCTGATCGGCGTGCAGCACGAGCGCGTGGCCGACGATGGCGCCGTCGCCGTTGAGCTGGATCGTCGCGACCTTGCCGACGTCGACGTTCTCCTGGCCCTTGGCGGCCGTGAGCGGCATGTCGGTGGTGGCCATCGGCTTGCCGGCCTTGGTGGCGTTGGTGCCGCAGTCGGCGGCCTCGTGGACGACCAGGTGGTACTTGCCCGGCTTGATGCCGTCGAACCAGCCGTTCGAGCCGACGACGACCTCGGCGCCCTCCTCCTGGGAGAAC
>DASWOO010000738.1:0-6838 GCA_036404335.1 Kofleriaceae bacterium | reverse complement strand
GGCGCCAGGACCTTGAAGGTTCGCTTGTCTTGCACGTGGGCTTCCTTTCGACGACATCGCGTCGTGCCCAACCCAAGAGCACGCGCGGTGCCACCGGTAACCGCGCGATCTGCCTCGCGCGGCCCACGGGTTCTGTCCGGTTTTCGGACAGCCGTCCGGATCCCGGCCGGACGCCGGACGGCCGATCGTCGCCGGGCTTACAGGCCGGGTCCGGGAGCGCGATCGACGCGCCGCTCGAAGCCTTCGAGGGCCTCCAGCTCGGCGCCGCCGGCCATCATCCGGAGGATCTCGTCGCGCGAGACGTCGCCCTTGGCGAAGCTGCCCATCGACCGGCCGCGGTTCAGCAGCGTGAACCGGTCGGCCAGCGGATAGGCGTGCAGCACGTTGTGGGTGATGAAGATCACCGAGATGCCCTGGTCGCGCGCGCGCGCGATGATCCGCAGCACGTTCGCGCTTTGCTTCACGCCGAGCGCGGCGGTCGGCTCGTCGAGGATCAGCACCCGGGCGCCGAAGTGGATCGCGCGGGCGATCGCCAGGCACTGCCGCTCGCCGCCCGACATCGTGCCGACCGGCTGCTCGGCGTCGCGGACCTCGATGCCGAGGTCGGCGAGCCGCTCGGTGGCCACGGCGGCGGCGCGCCGGCGGTCGAACACGCGCAGCACGCCCCACAGCCGGCGGGTCGGCTCGCGGCCGAGGAAGAAGTTGCGCGCCACGCTCATCAGCGGGACGAGCGCCAGGTCCTGGTAGACCGTGGCGATGCCGCGGTCGAGCGCCTCGCGCGGCGAGCCGAACACCACCGGCGCGCCGTCGACCTTGTAGACCCCGCGCGTCGGCGCGTGCACCCCGGCGAGGATCTTGATCAGCGTCGACTTGCCGGCGCCGTTGTCGCCCAGCAGGCAGTGGACCTCGCCGCGCGCCACCGCGAGCGACACGCCGTCGAGCGCGGTGACCTCGCCGAACTGCTTGCTGACCCCGTCGAGCTCGAGGATGTTCGCGGCGAGCTCGCTCATCGCGTCCGGGTGATGCGGCGCCGCACCTGGTTGTTGAACAGCACGGCGACCAGCAGCATCAGGCCGAGGAACACGCGGAACCAGTCGGAGTTGAGGTTGGTGTACGTGATGCCGATCTGGACCACGCCGAAGATCAGCGCGCCGAAGCACGCGCCGATCACCGAGCCGTAGCCGCCGGTGAGCAAATTCCCGCCGATCACCGCGGCGATCACCGCCTCGAACTCCTTCTGCAGGCCGCGGTCGGCGGCGGCCGAGCCGACGTCGCAGATCTGCAGCATGGCAAACAGCCACGCGCACGCCGCGCTGAACATGAACAGCGAGACCTTGACCCGCTTGACCGGCACGCCGACGTTGATCGCCGCGCCCTCGTCGCCGCCGACGGCGAAGATCCAGTTGCCGAACCGGGTGCGGGTCAGCTGGAACGCGCACGCGACGGTCAGCACCGCCCACCAGATCAGCACCTTGGGGACGCCGGGGACCAGCGGCGTGCCGTCGTCGAGCGCCTTGATCCAGTCGTGCCGAGCCAGCCACGCGAACACGCTGTCGCCGAGCGTGCCGACGAACAGCAGCTTGACCACCGGGTCCTCGGCCGCGAGGTCGCCGATGCCGCTGACGATCGTCCGGTTGGTCACGATCACCGAGAACGCCAGGGTCAGGCCGCGCAGCACGAACAGGAACGCCAGCGTCACGATGAACGACGGCAGCCCGGTGCGGACCACGAGCAGGCCGTTGATCATGCCGAGCACCAGCGCGCAGGCCAGCGCGGCGAGCATCGCCAGCCAGACCGGCCAGTGCAGGTACAGCGGCGGGATCGCCGCGATCATGCCGGTGAAGCCGATCATCGAGCCGATCGACAGATCGAACTCGCCGGCGATCATCAACAGGCTCGCGCCGATCGCCAGGAGCCCGAGGTAGCCGGCGACGACCGACCAGTTCATCACGCCGTCGAGCGCGAACATCCCCGAGTCACCGGCGGTGACCCAGAAGATCGCGAACACCAGGATCGTCCCGGCGATCGACGCGACCTCGGGCCGCTTCACGGCCCGGCGCCAAGACGCGGCGGAGGGCATCCGCTAGCGGTACTGGCCGGCGAGCTTCTCGACCTTGGCGATGTTGTCCTTGGTGACAAAGCCGGGGCCGGAGCTGATGTGGCGCGGGCCGTAGACCGGCGCGAGGTCGTAGGCGTCGAACCGCGCCTTGACCTTGGGGTTGGCCTTGAGCGCGGCGACGATCTTGGCGACGTCGGTCGTGTGCTGCTGCACGGCGATCGCCAGCACCGCGACCGGGATGTAGCCCTGCAGGTACGGCTGCTGATCGATGGCGAACGCGACGGTGCCGTCCTTGATGCCGGCCGAGACCTCGGGGGTCAGGTCGAACGTCGCCATGAAGATCTTGCCCTTCTTGCCGAGCTTGGCGATCGCCTTGAGCGACGCGTTGGCCGAGTTGGGGCCGAGCGCGAGCAGCGCCGACGTCGTCGGGTTCTTGCGCAGGTACGCGCTGACCTTGCTCTCGATCGTCGTCGGGTCGGCGCCGGTGTCGAGCGTGACCGGCTTGAAGTCGACGCCGAGCGCGTCGGCGAAGCCGCGGCAGCGCTCGAACGACGCGGGGTTGGTCGCGTAGTGGTTGACGCACACGAACGTCTTGGCGCCCGCGGCCTTGGCGCGCTCGCCCGCGGCCTTGCCGGCGTCGTACTCGGGCTGGCCGACGTGCATGATCGCGCCGAGCTGCTCGCTCTGCGCCGTCGTGCCGGAGTTGATCGTGATCAGCGGGATCTTCTTGGCGACGATCTGCGCGAGCGGCTTCTTGAGCACGTCGATGTCGGCGATCGAGGTGATCACGCCGGCGTAGTTGCGCGCCGACGCCTGCTCGAGGAGCCGCGCCATGTCGGCGAGGTCGCCGTTGGGCGGGTTGCGGTAATCGACGGCGACGCCGAAGTCCTCGCCGGCCTGCTGGATCGCGTTCTTGATCGTGTTCCACCACGAGTCGGAGTCCGGCGCATGGCTGACGAGCACGAACCGGGTCTCGGCGCGCGCCGAGGCTGCGAAGCTCGCGATCAACACGATCGCGAGGAGCTTGAGCAACGTTTTCACGGCGGCACCGTATCGGGGCAAAAATCGATTTGCAAGCACATTGCCCCCGCGGCCGGACCACCCAATCCCGCATCGGTGGTGAACCCGCCGGCTTGCCTGCGCAGCGGGGCGGGAAGGCCCCCTACAGAATCGCCGTGCCCGCGCCGGCGAGGCGGGCGGCGCCGACGAGGCCGGCGTCGTCGCCGAGCTCGGCGACCGCGATCGACAGCGGCTCGAGGGTGGCCGGCGGCGCGACCCGCGCGAGGTCGCGCTCGGTCATCGCGCGCAGCACCGGCGTGCGGCTCAGCACACCGCCGCCGAGGATCAGCCGCTCGGAGTTGAGCATCGCGAGCGCGTTGCCGAGCGCGACCGCGAGCAGCCACGCGACCTCGGTCCACACCGCGACGGCCCACGGGTCGCCGTCGGCGGCCGCGGCGTCGACGTGGCCGACGTGCACGTGATCGAGCGCGCCGGCCCGGGCGATGATCGACGCCGGTTGCTCGCGGCGGATCCGGGCGAGCAAGTAGGTGCCGCCCACGTAGGCCTCGACGCAGCCGCGCCCGCCGCACATGCAGGGCGCCGCGGCCTCGTCCCAGCGGACCTTGGTGTGGCCGAGCTCGCCGGCGCAGTTGCTCGCGCCCTCGACCAGCTGGCCGCCGGTGATGAGCCCGCTGCCGATGCCGGTGCCGACGTAGACCGCGAGCAGGTCGCGATAGCCGCGGCCGGCGCCGGCGACGGCCTCGCCCCAGGTGATCGCGTTGGCGTCGTTGTACACGCCGAGCCGGTAGCGGCGGCCGAGCCGGCGGGCGAGCTGCTCGCCGAACGCGACGTCGCGCCACCGCAGGTGCGGGGAGCTGGCGACCGTGCCGCGGCGGTCGCGCATCAGCGCGGCGATGCCGACGCCGACCGCGACGTCGCTGGCGTCGCCCGCGAGCTGCTCGATCACCTGCGCCAGGCGCTCGATGATCACCTCGGGCCGGCGATCGTCGCCGACCGGTTCGCGGTGGCTCGCGACCGGCGTGGCCGAGCCGGCGAACGCCGCGGCGCGCAGGTTCGAGCCCCCCAGATCGATGCCGATCTGCAACGTCACGCCTTAGTCGTACCCCGCGCGGGCCGGGGCGCGCTACGGGCCGTGCGCGATGTCGTCAACGCGCCGGGACCGGCGCGGGCTTGTCGGGCGGGGCGACGCTGGTGAAGTACGCGTCGACCTGCGCCGCCGCAAACGCGAGCAGCGCGCGCGCGTCGGCGATCGACATCGACGTCGCGTACGACACGCGCGGCCCGGTCTGAGCGAACGCGAGGCTGGCGACGACATGCGCGATCGGCTTGCCGATCACCAGCTGGATCGCCCGGCTGTCGGCGACGCGGGCCTGCAGCTTCTTGACCGCCGCGATCGCCTCGCTGGCGTCGGCCTCGGTCGCGAACCGCAGGTTGCCGCGGATCAGCCAGCCCTGCTTGACCAGCTCCATCGCGAGCGAGACCCGGTCGGGCTTGGGCACCGAGCTGACGCCGAGCCCCAGGCCGAAGTCGGCGATCTTGAACCGCTTGCCGCCGAAGCCAAAGGTCACGACCAGGGCCGGGCCGCGCGGGTCGTCGGGGGCCGCCTGGGTCTCGCGCTCGATGTCGCGCAGCCCGGCGATCCAGCCCGGCTGCGCCGCGGTCGCCTCGACCGTGTCGGGGTTGCCGCGCGCGGCCGCGAGCGGGCCCAGGTCAACCGGCTGCGCGAGCAGGAACCAGCCCTTGTACGGCGAGACGAAGACCCGCGCGTCCGGCGCGCGCGCGCCGGTGCGGACGCCCATCAGCCCGCTCTGCGTCGCGGTCCACGCCACCGGGCCGCCCTGGCCGAGCAGCTCGCGCAGCGGCCGGCGGGCGAGCGGCGTCTTGCCGACCAGCGTGGTCGCCGCGGCGTCGCGCGGGCGCGGCGTCGAGATCACGAGCAGGTCGAGCTTGCCGGCGAGGTTGGCGTCGCGCGGGCCGAACAGCTGGCGGTAGTCGGGCATCGGCCGCAGCAGGCGCTCGGCGGCCGCGGCCCACTCGCTGCCGCGCAGCCGATCGAACCGGATCAGCGCGGTGACGACGTGGCCCGCGGGGAAGTACGCGAGCAAGTTGGCGGCGGTGCCCGCGGTCGTCGGCGCGCCGGCCACCACCGGCTCGTTGGTCGCGCCCGGCACCGCGCCCGCGGCCAGCGCGGCCGCCAGCGCCGCCGTGTCGAGCGCGCCCGAGCCGGCGCCCGATCCCGCGGCGACGACCGCCGAGCTCGGGCCGGAACCCGCGCCCGATCCGGTGTTCGAGCCGGTGGCCGAACCCGTGCCCGGTCCGCTGCCCGAGCCGGCGACGATGGCTGAACCCGCGCCCGATCCGGTACTGGACCCAGCGACGACGGCCGAACCCGCACCCGATCCGGTGCTCGAGCCTGTACCGGAGCCCGACCCCGATCCTTCGCCGGCGATCGAGCCTCCGGCGATCCGCGTGGCATCCGCCGTCGCGCCCGCATCCGCGGCGACCGCCATCTTCCCGGCATCCGCCGTTGCGCCCGCATCCTCGGCGACCGCCACCGGCTTCCCGGCGTCATCGGTCGCGGCCACGTCCATCGCGTCGGCCGGCGCGTCGGCCGGCGCGTCGGCCGGCGCATCACCCGGCGCATCGGGCCCCGCGTCATCCGCCGCGTCGATCGCGGCATCGACGGCCGCATCCCGCGGGTGGCGCTTCGGCCGCGCGTCCACCGGCGCGTCGATCGCCGCGTCGATCGCCGCATCCGCCGGCGCGTCGACCCCGGCATCGACCGCCGGGACCGCTGCCTCATCCTGTGAGCCAGGCAACGCGGGCGCGGTCGCCGCCGGCTCGGCACCTGCGGGCGGCGGCGGCGCTGGCCGCGGCTGGGCGACCTCGGCCGGCAGCGCCTCGGGCACCGGCGCCACCGGCGCCAGCTCGATGTCGACCGTGTCGCGCTCGACGGGCCGCTCGCCCGAGCCGCCGAGCCAGATCGCCAGCGCGGCGATCGCATGCACGGCCGCCGACACCGCCAGCGAGCGGCGCAGCAGCGATCTTTGCATCACGAGACCTGGCACGATCCTCGACCGGCGACCCTCACCCGAGTAGCATTCCAGTATGGTCGAGTCCAGCGACCACAGCCGGCCGGACGGCCGCGAGGGCCCATGAAGCTGACCAAAGAACAGGTCGCCACGGTGGTCACCGAGGCGTCGCAGAAGATGTCCGACCCGAACTACTCGGCCGTGCTCGTCGGCGGCTTCGTCCAGAGCCAGACGCCGGTCGCCCAGTTCATCAGCGCCCACGAGCGCGAGCTCGGCGGCGCCGAGGCGATCGTGAACGTCATCTTTCACTGCGCCCTGGTCGCCCAGTGCTTCCAGCGCCACGGCGGCCGGGTCCGCACCATGTCCTACCAGGACCTCGACGACGCGGCGCGCGGCGAGCCCCTGATCCGCCTCGAGCAGGCCCAGCTACCGCTGCACGAGTTCATCAAGGCCAACATCGAAAACGAAGAGGCCCAGAAGCTCGTGGCGATGATCGCCCTCGCGATCCACGGCGCCAGCTAGTCGTGCTACACCGCGGACATGGCGAATCCGACTGCCACGTTCGAGACCTCCCTCGGGTCGTTCACCGCTGAGATCTATCAGGACCAGATGCCCGTCACGGCGGGCAACTTCGTGAAGCTTGCCAAGAGCGGGTTCTACGATGGCCTGCACTTCCATCGCGTGATCCGGGACTTCATGATCCAATTCGGCTGCGAGTTCTCGAAGG
>DASWOO010000737.1:0-5330 GCA_036404335.1 Kofleriaceae bacterium | reverse complement strand
CCCGCGCCGCGTTCGAGCGGCTGATCGCCGAGCACCCCGCCGACCCCGAGCCGGTGCTGTCGCTCGCCCGGCTGTGCGAGCGCGGCGACGAGCTCGGCCGCGCGATCGAGCTGCGCCAGCGCGCCGCCGAGCTGCTCCCCGACGCCGCCCGCCGCGCGACCCTGTGGCGCGACATCGCGCGCGACGAGGAGCGCCGCGGCAACCCCGACGGCGCGCTCGCCGCGCTGGGCCGCGCCGCCGAGGCCGGCGACGCCACCGCGCAGGCCGATCAGGTCCGGCTGCACCGCGCCGCCGGCCGCCCCGAGCGCGCGCTCGAGCTGGTCCGGGCCGAGCTGGCGGGCGAGCCGCCGCTCGCGCGCCGCATGCAGCTCCAGACCCAGCTCGCCCAGCTGCTGACCGAGCTGGGCCGCGAGCCCGAGACCGTGGTCACCGCCTACCTCGACGTGCTCAGCATCGAGCCCGATCAGACCGAGGCGCTGATCGGCATCGAGGCGCCGGCCCGCGCGCTCGGGCTGTGGGACGAGCTGGCCCGCGCGTTCCGCGGCGCCAAGCAGACCCCGGCGCGGCTCGAGGTCCTGGCCGAGGCGCTCGAGAAGATCGCCGAGTGGTCCGAGCTGGCCGAGGTCCGCCGCCGCCAGCTCGAGGCCGCGACCACGCCGGCCGACAAGGCGCACCGCGCCGCCGACATGGCCCGGCTGTACGAGCACGAGCTGGGCGACACCGACGCCGCGGCCCGGATGCTGGCGATCGCCCAGCAGCACCAGCCCGACGACGATCGCCGCCACGCGCTGCTCCGGCTGCTGCGCGACGCCGAGAAGTGGGCCGAGCTGGCCGCGGCGATCGAGCGCGAGGTGGCGCGGGAGCCGGCCGCCGCGCTCGACGCCCAGATCGCGATGCTGCTCGAGCTGGGCGAGCTGCGCGCCGCCCGGCTGCACAACTCGCAGACCGCGGCTGCCGCGTACGAGGCGGTGCGCGCGCTCGACGCCGGCCACCCGCTCGCGCTGGCCGAGCTCGAGAAGCTGTACGACCTGCTGGGCAAGGACGGCGATCTCGCCCGGCTGCTCGAGGCCCGCGCCGAGCAGCTGACCGGCACCAGCCGCGCCGAGATCTTCGCGCGCGCCGCCCAGCTGCGCGGCCAGCGCGGCGAGACCGACCCGGCGCTCGCCGACTACATCGCGTCGTTCACCGCGGATCCGACCAGCCGCGAGGTGTTCACCCAGATGGAGCGGGTCGCGTACAAGGCCGAGCGCTGGCCGGCCGCGATGCAGCTCTACGACATCGCGATCGCGCACGTCGAGCGCGGCACGTCGCGGTCGTACCGGCTGGGCGACCTCTACGCCCGGCGCGGCAACGTCCAGCTCAACTTCCTCGGCGACGTCGACGCCGCGATCGCGTCGTACCAGAAGGTGGTCGAGGTCGACTCGCAGCCCGACGCCGCGATCAAGATCCTCGACGAGCTGTGCCAGCGGCGCGACGACTGGCAGCCGCTGATCGCGGCCTACGAGCGCCGGGCCGAGCACCAGCGCGACGCGCAGAAGAAGGTCGACGCGCTGCGCGCCGCGGCCCAGCTCGCCCACGCCCACGTCCCCAACGGCCGCGACTCGGTCCGCTTGCGCCGCAAGCTGCTCGACGTCGACCCGGGCGACCTCGGCGCGTCGTCCGAGCTCGAGCGGTTCTACGAGGACAACCAGGACCAGACCGGCCTGATCTCGGTGCTCAAGGTCCGGCTCCAGCACTCCGGCGATCAGGACGCCTCGCTCGAGCTGCACAAGAAGATCGCCCGGGCGTCCGAGGAGGGCGCGCGCGACGTCGTCACCGCCACCGAGCACTACCAGAAGATCCTCGAGCTCCAGCCGGACAACAAGGAGGCGCTCGAGGCGCTCGGCCGGATCTACGAGTCGACCGAGCAGTGGGCCGAGCTGATCGACATCACCCGCCGGCAGATCAAGGTCACCACCGATCGCAACACCCGCGCGCTGATGTACTTCCGCTGCGGCTCGGTGATGGAGGCCAAGTTCAGCCGCGAGCACGACGCGATCCGTTACTACGAGGCCGCGATCAAGACCTCGCAGGCCTGCCTGCCCGCGGTCCACGGCCTGCGCGATCTGTACCGCCGGCGCGAGGACTGGCCGCGGGTGCTCGAGACCCTCGAGCTCGAGGCCAAGCTGTGGCAGGACGACAAGGAGCGCGCCGGCGTGTTCGCGCAGATCGGCAAGGTCTACGACGACCACGTCCACGACGCCGAGCGCGCGATCCAGTTCTACGACAGCGCGCTCGCGGTCGATCCGGACTGCCTGCCGGCCAACCAGGCGATGTTCGAGCACCACTTCGCCGCCGCCGACTGGGACAAGGCCGCGCCGATCGCCGCGGCGCTGGCGCAAAAGGCCGCGCGCGACGGCGACCCGTCGACCCGCAGCGACTTCTATCGCAAGCGCGGCGTGGTCGCGCGCCACACCGGCGACCCGCGCGCCGCGGCCGAGAGCTTCGTGGTCGCGCTCGAGATCAAGCCGGCCAACGGCGAGGCGCTCGACGACCTCGGCGCGCTGGCGCGCGAGCGCGGCGACGTCTGGGACTTCGAGTCGATCTACAAGGAGCTCGAGAAGGTCTACAAGCGGCGCGACGACGCCGGGCCGCTGCTCGCCAGGGTCCACGTCGGCCGCGCCGCGATCCGCGAGCGCGACGGCGATCTCGATCAGGCGGCCGAGCTCTACGCCCTGGCCTCGGAGCTGGCGCCCGGCGACGGCACCGTGCTCGCCGCCCACGTCCGGTTCCACGCCGACCTGCGGCACTGGCCCGAGGCGCTGGCGGCGATCGACAAGTTCGTCATCAGCGCGGCGCCGGCCGATCGGCTCGCCGCGCTGATCCAGCGCGCCGAGATCCACGCCGACGGCCAGCTCGACACCGCCAAGGCGATCGAGGTCCTGCGCACGGTGATCGAGGCTGACCCGACGCACCAGGAGGGCTACTACCTGCTCGCCCAGCAGTACTACCTGTCGGGCCGGTTCGCCGACGCGCGCGTGGCGATCGACCGGGTGATCGAGCTGGCGACGGCGCAGCAGGTCTCGCCCGCCGCGCTCGCCCGCTCGTTCTATTACAAGGGCCGGATCCTCGACGCGTCGGGCGACGCCCGCGCGGCCGCGTCGCAGTACCGCCGCGCGGTCGAGTACGACCCGGGGTTCGCGCCGCCGGCGCTGGTGCTCGCCCGGCGCGCCGCCGAGGCCGGCGACCAGCGCCAGGCCGAGACCTTGCTGATCGACGCCGCGCACGCCGCGATGGCGCGCGGCGGGCCGGCCGCGGCGGTGCCGCTGCAGCGCGGGCTCGCCCGGATCCTGCTCGCGTCGGGCGACCGGCCGGCGGCGATCGAGGCCTACCGCGGCATCCTCGCCGTCGAGCCCGACGGCGCGAGCGACCGGGTCGCGCTCGCCGAGATCTACGCGGTCGACGACCCGGCCCGCGCGATCGGCGAGCTGCGCAAGGTGCTCGATCGCGACATCCACCACGCGCCGGCGTACCGGTTACTGGCGTCGTTCTACACCCGGACCGGCGACGGCGAGCGCGCCGCCCGCGTGCTGACCGCGCTCGACCTGCTCGGCTTCGCCGAGGACGCCGACCACGCCACGCTGCAGCGGCTGCAGGCGGCGCGGGTGGTGACGCCGATGCGCAGCGCGCTCGAAGACGAGGCCCGGGCGCGGCTGCTGCTGACCCCGGCCGCGCGCGAGCCGCTCGCCGAGGTGTTCGACGCGCTGGCCCACGAGGTGTCGAGCCTGGTCACGGCGCCGTCGCTCGGCGACAACCTGGTGCCGCTCGAGGCGATCGGCGAGACCCGGGTGATCGCGATCGCCGACGAGGTCGCGGCGCTGTTCCAGGCCGAGGCCGAGATCTTCGTCGGCGAGCGCGTGCCGGGCCTGGCCGCGGTCACCGCGTTCCCGCGCCGGCTGCTGGTGATCGACCGCGCGCTGCTCGAGGGATCCGAGCCGTCGCTGCGCTTCCTGTTCGGCTATGCGTTCGAGGCGATCCGCGGCGGCTACGCGACCCTGCTGCAGCTCGGCGCCCGGCCGCGGCGCGAGCTCAGTAACCTGATGCACGCGCTGCTCTCGCCCGAGTCGGAGCCGACCGGCTCGGCGGCGGATCTGCTGAGCAGCCTGAGCGATCACGCCGCCGAGGTCATCGAGCGCCACGCCGGGGTGCGCGACGTCGATCCCGGCGCGTGGATCGACGGCATGCTCGCGTGCGCCAAGCGCGCCGGGCTGGTCGCGTGCGACGACTTCCCGGCGGCGATCTGGACGGTGGCGCTGCTCGCCGGCGAGAAGCTGTCGAGCCACCACGCCACCGTCGCGCTCGGCTCGGTGCTCGGCGGCCCCGATCTCGTGCGGTTCTACCTCAGCGACGCGTACCAGCTGCTGCGCGACCGGCTGACCGGATGAGTCGCCGCGCCCACGATCGCCGGCGCAAGCTGCCCCGGTTCACCGATCGCGTCGCGGTCGGCCCGCTGCGGGTCAGCCCGTTCTGCCTCGGCATGACCCGCGACTGGCGGATGATCCCGGCGGCGTTCGAGCGCGGCATCAACTTCTTCTTCGTCAGCGCCGACATGCACTGGCCGCTGTACGAGCCCAGCCGCAAGGGCCTGCGCGATCTGCTGTCGCGCAGGGCGGTGCGCGACGACGTCGTGGTCGCCGGCGTGTGCTACCCGACCCAGCCCGAGTTCCAGCTCGCGCCGCTTCGCGAGCTGGTCACCGCGGTACGCGGGCTCGAGCGCATCGACCTCGCCGTCGCCGGCGGGGTCTACGGCCCGGACCTCATCGCCCGCACCCAGATCATGCGCCACGCTGGCATCGCCCGCGCGGTCGCCGCCAGCTTCCACGATCGCCAGGCCGCGCTGGCCGCCGCCAACCACCGGCTCGTCGAGCTCTGCTACATCCGCTACAACCCGACCCACCCGGGCGCGCGCCGCGAGCTGCTCCCGCACCTGGTCGCCGGCCACGCGCCGCTGTTCAACTTCAAGAGCATGCTCGGCTACAAGCCGGCCGCCGAGCTCGCGGCGCTCGCCGCGGCCCGTGGCATCGCGACCGGCGAGCTGTGGCTGCCCGACGCCACCGATCACTATCGCTACGCGCTGAGCCGACCGGAACTCGCCGGCGTGCTGTTCTCGGTCGATCGCCCCGCGCAGCTCGCCGCGCTCGCCGACGCGCTGCCCCGCGGCGGCCTGACGCCGGACGAGGAGTCCCACCTCGACGAGCTCGCGATCCTCGCCGCCAGCACGTAGGCAATTTGGCTACATGCCACCACGTGTGCCGCGAAACCGGGAGGGCTCGCTGGATCAATCAAATGGC
>DASWOO010000736.1:0-1808 GCA_036404335.1 Kofleriaceae bacterium | reverse complement strand
GACCACCTGCGGATCGCGCTGGAGCTGCAGTCGACCCCGGCGGCCGGCTCGGTCACGCACATCAAGTGCCAGACCAAGCCCTAATCGTCTTTGCTGTCGTCGTCGGTGCGCGGCGCGGCGTCGCGCGCCGGGGGGAGCTCGCGGGGCGGCAGCAGCTCGGGCTCGATGTCGACCGGGCACGCCATGAAGATCGCGGCGTCGAGCTTCTTGAACGCCCGCTTCTTGTACCAGCCGAGCGCGAGCTCGTTGTTCTCGGCGACCTCGAGCACCAGGTGGTTGAGGCCGTGGACCCGCGCCAGGTGGTGCAGCTGCTCGAGCACGAACGAGCCGACCCCGCGGCCGTGCATGTTGGGGTGGACCGCCAGCTCGTCGACGAACAGCGGCCGCATGTCGCGCTTCTCGAAGTAGCGCGGGTTGATCCAGTTGTCCGAGCCGATCACCTCGTAGCTGCACTCGGCGTACGCCACGATGTCGCCCTCGAGCTCGAACACCAGCTGCTCGATGCCCTCTTCCTCGAACACCTCCTGAAACCGATGCTTCGAGCGCGGCCGCTGGTACTCGACGGTCTCGGCGTTGACCTCGCGGAAGCTGATCTTGAGGAAGTCCCACACCCGGTTGATGTCGCGCCGGGTCATGTGGCGCACGGTGATCATCGGGCCGGCCGGCGGGCCGTCGACGGCCTCCGCCTTCTCTGGCTTCTCCGGCTTCTTCGATTTCTTGATCGGCTTGGTCGCCGGCTTGCTCGGCGGGGCCAGCTTGGGTCTGGGCGCGCGCGGCATCGCTACGATCCCACCCGGGCGACCAGCGCGGTCGCCCGCTCGACGAAGTCGGCGCGGTGGTGGCGCTCGAACTCGGTCCACGTCGTGAACGTCGCCGGATCGGCCCGGTCGACGAACAGCTTGCCGCGCAGGTGATCGACCTCGTGCTGGAACGTCCCTGCCTTGAGCCCGTGGACCACCTCGTCGATCGGGTTGCCGTGGCGGTCCCACGCTTGGACGTGCAGGTGCACGTGGCGCTGGACCACGCCGCGCAGGTTGGGCACCGACAGGCAGCCCTCGTAGTTGCCGAACTGCTCGTCGTCGACCGCGGTCAGCACCGGGTTGACCAGCACGGTCAGCGGGATATTCGGCTTGTAGGGATAGCGCGGGTTGTTGCGGACGTGGATCGCGCAGATCTGGATCGGCTCGTAGACCTGGTTCGCCGCCAGCCCGGCGCCGTCGGCGTCGTGCATGGTCTCGATCAGGTCGTCGATGAACTGCTGGATGTGGGGCGAGGCGAGCTCGTCGCGACCGACCTCGCGAGCCTCCTGGCGCAGGACGGGGTGCCCGATCTGAGCGATCTTGCGGATGGCCATGGCGCTGACAGTTTAGCTCGTCCCGGCGTCCGCGCCGATCGCCTGGGCGATCGACGACAGCCCGGCGGCCCGGACCCGGGCGGCCAGCCCCCGGTGGATCGCGCGCGGCCAGGTCGGCCCGCCGTAGATGAAGCCGGTATAGGCCTGGATCAGGGTGGCGCCCGCGCGGATCCGCTGCCAGGCGTCGTCGGCGGTCTCGATGCCGCCGACCGCGACCAGCACCACGCGGTCGCCGACCCGGGCGCGCAGCCGGCGCAGCACCTCGAGCGCGCGGGCCTTGACCGGGGGGCCCGATAGCCCGCCGGCGCCGAGCGCCGCCACGGCGCGCGCCGGCGTGACCAGGCCGGTCCGCGCGATCGTCGTGTTGGTCGCGATGATGCCGTCGAGCGGCAGCGCGAGCGCCAGGTCGGCGACCGCGTCGATGTCGGCGTCGGCCAGGTCGGGCGCGATCTTG
>DASWOO010000735.1:0-2590 GCA_036404335.1 Kofleriaceae bacterium | reverse complement strand
TGAACGCTAGGTGGCAGGCGGCCGCGTCGAACGCGCCGTCGGCGAACGGCAGCGCCTGGGCCCGGCCGGCGACCAGCGCGCCCCGCCCCGTCACGCGCGACGGCGCCAGGTCGAGCCCGATCGCCCGCGGCCCGAGCCGGCTGATCAGGCCATCATCGCCGCAGCCCAGGTCGAGCACCCGGCTGCCCTGCGGCACCGCGGCGGCGAGCCGCGCGTAGCTGTCGCCACCCGCCAGCGCGGCCGATGTGATCCCAGGCCGCTCGGCGTGGAATCGCCGCAGGAACGCCTCGCGCTCGGTCACGGCGCCACGCTACCTTGTCCGGCCGTGTCGTCGCGCGGGCGAGCGGCAGCGCCCGTTCGGCGGTCCTCACGCATCGCTCGGCGCGGGTCTCGAGGTTGCACGCAAGCCGCGGTACCATGCGTTCCATGCAGCCGCGCGTCACCATCGGGATGCCCGCTTATAACGAAGAGCGGTACATCGAAGCCTGCATCGCCAGCGTCCAGGCCCAGGACTATCCGCGCGAGCAGATCGAGATCCTCGTCGCCGACGGCCGCTCGACCGACGCCACGCGCGAGATCCTCGCCCGGCTCGCCGCCGCCGACCCGCGGATCCGGATGATCGACAACCCGGAGCGCCTCCAGGCCGCCGGCCTCGGCCAGCTGGTCAAGGAAGCGACCGGCGAGATCTTCGTCCGCATGGACGTGCACTGCGAGTACGCCCCGGACTACGTCCGCCGCTGCGTCGAGACCCTCGAGCGCACCGGCGCCGATAACGTCGGCGGCGCGCAGCGCGCCAAGGCCAAGTCGTTCTTCCAGAAGGCGCTGTGCGCGGCGCTGACCAGCCCGCTTGGCGTCGGCGGCGCCAAGTACCGCTCGGCCGAGGCCGAGGGCTACGTCGACACCGTGTTCCTCGGCGCGTTCCGCCGCCGGGTGTTCGAGGCCGTCGGGCTGTGGGACCCCAGGGCGATCACCAACGAGGACGCCGAGCTCAACCAGCGGATCCTCGAGTCGGGCGGCCAGATCTATCTCTCGAAGGACATCGTCGTCCACTACTTCCCGCGCGACTCGTTCAAGACCCTCGCGCTCCAGTACTTCAAGTACGGCCGCGGCCGGGCCCGCACGCTGATCAAGCTCGGCAAGCTCCCGACCCTGCGGCCGGTGATCCCGTTCGCGATGGTGGTCGGCGCGTCGACCCTGCTGCTGATGCCGCCGCTATGGCCGCTCGCCCCGCTCGCGTTCGCGAGCTACGCGCTGGCGACGGGCGCCGAGGCGGTGCGGGTCGGTCACAAGGCCGGGACCTCGGCGATCCCCAAGGTCTGGGCGATGTTCCCGGTGCTGCACGCCTCGCACGGCGTCGGGTTCGCCGCCGGGCTCTGGCAGTACCTCCGGCACCCTGACTGGCCGTCCGAGCCCGAGCGCGTGGCGAAGAAGGTCCAGCTCCGCGCGGTTTGATGGCCGCGGCGCGCGATCGCTAGTGCGCGATCACGCCGTCGAACTGCGCGCTGGTGATCGTCCCGACGCGCGTCTTGTCGCCGCGCGCGATCGCGTACAGCACGCCGGCGTAGCTCGCCGCGGTGTCATCGGCGGCGACGGCCGCGGGGTCGAGCAGGCCGGTCGCGGGGTTGAAGTTGGTGCGCCCGGTCGTGGCGATGCTGCCGAACCAGCCGGCCGTGGTGAAGCCGTTCGACCGCAGGTAGAGGAAGTTCGAGTTGCCGGTGGTGCCGTCGCCCCAGCCCGCGCGGTTGAACGAGTTCTTCGGCGTGTCGCCGTCGACGATCGTCGCCACGTTGTCGGCCAGGGTGACCGTCTTGGCCGCGTGGCTGCACGACGGCTCGTTGGTCGCGGCCAGGTCGGTGTAGAACGCGTCGAGGGTCGCGGCCAGGTGATCGGCGCGCGTCCCGGCGACCCCGGTGTCGAACGCGCCGTGCGGATCGTCGCGGAACGCCGGGATCAGCAGCGTGTTGATCGCGCCGATCTTGAACGCGTTGGCCGCGAACGCCAGGTCGTTGCCGAAGTCGGTCTCGGCCGAGGTGGCGCCGGCGGGGATGTAGCGCGTGATCTGGTCGGCGGTCGGCCGCAGCGCCTGCTGCTGGGCGGTGGTGAGCTTGCCGGCGAACGCGGCGACCGCGCCGTCGACGTTGGCGACGTTGATCGCGAGCGGCGCGCCCGGGGCGGCGGTGTACGGGCCGGCGCCGTTGATCGCCATCACCGGGATCACCGACGGCAGGGTCGACTGGATCGCCGCCGCCTGGCCGGCCAGGTTGCCCGCGGTCGGGCTGTTGAAGAAGCTCTGCGGCGTGCTGGTGTGGGTCTCGTTGGCGCCGGCGATGAACGCGGTCGGCTGCGGCGACGTGCCCTTGCCGGTCCACGTCGCGCGGGTGCCGATCTTGCGCGCGAACAGCGGGTGAACGGGCGTGGTCGCGACGTCCTTGGCCTTGGTCGGGTCGTCGTACGAGAACGTCGGCTGGAAGCTATTGATCACCGCCGGCGCCGGCCACACGAGCGTGAACCACGCCAGGCCGCCGTTGCCGGCGACGACATAGACCGCGCGCTGCGCCTTGCACTCGGGCAAGGTCGACGCGACCGCCGG
>DASWOO010000734.1:0-2235 GCA_036404335.1 Kofleriaceae bacterium | reverse complement strand
CCCGCGGCTCGACCGTCATCGAGGTGATCTACCCGCCGCACCGCGGCGCGATCGGCATGCGCGGCAGCCGGGATCCGCTGTCGTGGGAGCACACCACGGCGCCGCAGCGCTCCGAGGGCGACCGCCACATCTTCGAGCTCGACATCCCCGAGGGCGCCATGATCGACCTCAAGCTGGTCCGCGGCGAGGACGACTGGGCGCAGGGCCGCAACTACTCCGTGCACGCCGGCGATCACCTGCGGCTCGAGCCGGCGTTCGATCGCACGACGTGCGAGCTGCGTCCGGCCGAGACCGTCGGCGAGGGCGAGCTGCAGCTGAGCTATCAGGTGCTGCTGCCGCCGAGCTACGGCGAGCAGGAGCGCAAGCGCTACCCGGTGCTGTACGCGCAGGACGGCCAGGCGCTGTGGGTCTCGTCGCCGGACCCGTTCGGCGTGTGGCGGCTCGACGAGACGCTGGATCACCTGCTCGATCTCGCGATCGTCCGCGAGCTGATCGTCGTCGCGATCGACACCTCGGACCGCCGGCTCGACCGGCTCGGCCCGGTGCCCGACCCCGAGTACGGCGGCGGCCACGCCGATGTCCACCTGCGCGCGATGGTCGACGTGCTCAAGCCGCATATCGACGCCACGCTGCGCACCCTGCCCGGCCGCGACGACACCGGCGTGATGGGCTCGTCGATGGGCGGCCTGTTCTCGTTCTACGCCGCGTGGACCCGCCCGGACGTCTTCGGCAAGGCGATCTGCCTGTCGAGCTCGTTCTGGTGGGCCCAGCGCTACATGATCCGCGCGGTCATCACGGCGCCCGAGCCCCGGCCGCAGCTCTACCTCGACTCCGGCGCCGCGCTCCACCCCGAGGAGCCCAACGCCAGCGCGCACGACGGCTTCCACCACACCCGCGCCATGCACCGCACCCTGGGCCGCGCCGGCTACTCCGCGGCCGAGCTCCACCGCCTGACCTTCCCCGGCCAGAGCCACAACGCCGCCGCCTGGGCGACCCGCGTCGCCCTGCCGCTCCAGCTCCTGTTCCCCACCGTCGCCCTGCCCGACCCTACGTAGCGCGCGCCGTGTACTGCCCGCGATGCGCCGGCCCGGCGCCGGGCGCGTAGCTCGCCGTCAGCCCGGCCGCGGCGAACGCCGCTTGCATCTGCGCGACGCTGAACAGGCCGCGCTCGTGCACCTCACTCACCTCCCGCGTCCCGTCCGGCCCGGTCAGATCCAGGTCCACCCCGTCTACGACCAGCCCCAGCTCGGTCAGCTGCCGCGCATGGTCGCCCGTCCCGCACGCGACATCGAGCACCGTCCTCGCCGCCGGCTGCACCGCCCGGATCAGCGCCGCGATCTGCCGCGCGTCGTCCGCATGGTCCTTCATCGCGCCATAGATCGCGTCGTACAGCCCCGCCGTCTCCGTATACATGCCCGACCGTACCGCAGATCTCGCCGCCGAAAGGTTGTCTGACTTGGCCTGGTCGCTTCGCCTCAGTGTGCGGAGGGTGCCGATGTCGAATGCCTTGCTGGTCCTGTTCTCGTTGGTCCTGATCGCCTCGCTGCTGCTGAACCTGTTCAACGTCTTGCGGCCCGTCAGCCAGACACCGCAGCTGCACGAAGTCTTGCAAGCGCAGCTGACGCAATCGGCAGATCGAACCAGCAGCGCCCATGGACAGCTGCGGGAAGAGTTGCGGGGTGCGATGCAGACAATTCACGGCCAGGTGTCGAGCAATGTTCGCGCCCTCGGTGACGGCCAGCGCGACCAGCTCTCCCGCATGCAGCAAGATCTGGATCGGCTCACCGCGAGCACGGGCCAGCACCTCGACCGGATGACCGAGTCGAACGCGCAAAGGCTCGACGGCCTGCGTGCGATGGTCGAGACCAGGCTCGGCGCGATGCAGGTCGACAACGGCCAGCATATCGAATCGATGCGCGCCACGGTCGACGAGAAGCTGCACGGCACGCTCGAGCGCAAGCTGAGCGAGTCGTTCACGCAGGTCAGCGAGCGGCTCGAGCAGGTCCAGCGCGGCCTCGGCGAGATGCAGAGCCTGGCGTCCGGCGTGGGGGACCTCAAGAAGGTGTTCAGCAACGTCAAGACGCGGGGTGAGTGGGGCGAGATCCAACTCGCCGCGCTGCTCGCCCAGTGCCTTGCGCCCGCCCAGTACGAGCAGAACGTGTCGCCGCAGGGGAACGCCGAGCGCGTCGAGTTCGTGGTGAAGATGCCGGGCCACGGCGAGACCAGCGACCCGAT
>DASWOO010000733.1:0-3918 GCA_036404335.1 Kofleriaceae bacterium | reverse complement strand
GGCGTGGTCGCGTCGACGCCGTACGCGGTCAGCGAGGTCGTGGTCGCCGCGAACAACACCGGCATGAACGTGGTGATCAAGGGCATCGATCCCAGGACGGTCGGCGCGGTCACCGACCTGGTCGCCGACCTCAAGGACGATCCGGACGCGATGAAGCGGCTCGAGCCGCTGGTCCACGACAGCCACGACCTCTCGGTCCCGCAGACGCCGCGCACCGGCAAGATCATCGATCCGCCGCCGGCCGACCTGCCGACGCCGGGCGAGCCGATCGACTTCTCCGCCCCCGAGCCGCCGCCGCCGCCGCCCGACGCGGCGGCCGCCGGGCACGGCAGCGGCGAGATCGTCGACGGCGAGCTGCTCGACGCCAAGGAGGCCAACGACAAGGCGCTCGAGCAGCTGGCGCACGAGCTCGATCAGCCGACCCGGGCCGACCGCGAGCGCGCGGCCGCGGCGACGCACAAGCCGGTCGTCGACCCGCCGCCGCCGGATCTGCTCACCAGCGACGCGCCGCCGGCCGATTACAGCAAGCCCGCCGGCGAGCTCGGCGACGGCGACGTGATCAAGGTCGTCGACGTGCCGTTCGACTCGCCGTCCCTGTCGCGCCGCACCCAATCGCTGCCCGGCATGCTGGTCGGCAAGGAGCTGGTCAAGCAGACCCACCTCTACAACGGCGAGGAGGTCCGCGTGGTGTCGCCGCTGTCCGACCCGTCGAACCCCGACGCGACCGGCACGCCGATCCCGTTCAACCGCGACTACCGGGTCGCCGGCGTGTTCTTCACCGGCATGTACGAGTACGACCTCAAGTACGTCTACGTCACGCTCGACTCGCTGCAGGACTTCCTGTCGCGGGGCGACGCCGTCGACGGGATCGAGGTCCGGGTCACCGATCCCGACCAGACCGCGGGGTTCATCGCCCAGTTCGAGGGCACGTTCGGCCCCGGCTACCGCGTCCAGGACTGGAAGGAGCTCAACCGCAGCCTGTTCTCGGCGCTCAAGCTCGAGAAGATCGCGATGTTCCTGGTGCTCGGCATCGTGATCCTGGTCGCGTCGTTCTCGATCGTCGGCAACCTGATCATGGTCGTCGTCGAGAAGCAGAAGGAGATCGCGCTGCTCAAGACCCTGGGGGCGAGCGACTTCGGCATCATGCAGATGTTCGCGATCCAGGGCCTGATGATCGGCCTGATCGGGACCCTGCTCGGCGTCGGCACCGGGCTGCTCGCGTGCTGGGCGGGCAAGACCTTCGGCCTGCCGCTCAACCCGGACGTCTATTACATCGACAAGCTGCCGATCAACGTCGATCCGCTGTCGGTGGCGGCCGCGGCCGCGGCCGGCGTCGTGATCAGCATCGCGGCCACGCTCTATCCCGCGGTGGTCGCCGCCCGGATCCGCCCCGCGGTCGGAATGCGCCACTGACGTCCGGCGCTGTGAATGGCCGGCCACACCACGAGGCGTGATTCCGGTCGGTTGATGCTGGCACGATGAGTGCTTCCGACGCAGCCATGAAGTCCACCGCCGTCGTCGCCGCCGCTCTGATGTCGTTCTCGGCCACGGCCTCGGCGGGTACCTACCTGGGTATGGCGCTCGGCACCGACCCGTCGACCAACGACGGCTTCGCCAGCGTGGCCCAGCCCTACGGCCGCAGCCTGCGCGGCCTGCTCGGGTTCCGGTTCGGTAACGTGGCGCTCGAGGGCGCGCTCAACGGCTTCAGCGTGACCACCCAGCGCGACGACCAGACGGCGTACCAGGGCTCGGTCGGCCTTAAGCTGAGCCTGCCGATCGGCAGCGGCCTCGAGGGCTTCCTCCGCGGCGGCCTCGAGCGGACCTGGCTCAGCCTCGACGACCGCAAGCGCGACTTCACCGGCGACGGCTTCCTGTTCGGCGGTGGATTCGAATTCCGCCTGAGCGCGATCCTCGCCGACGCCTCGATCTTCGTCGATTACACGTTCCACAAGACGACGCTCGAGAACGACGCCCGCCAGAGCATCGACGCGACCTCGGGCATGTGGGGCCTGGGCGTCACCGTCGGCCTGTGAGCGCCTGCCTGGGGCTGGGGGGATCCGCCTCAGGCAACCTTTGAGCAGGGGTTGTGGTCAGATGGCGCGTTGACACCTGCAGGCCTCATGAGTAAGTTCCTGCGCCCTTTAGAGAATCCCCTGTGACTGACGCCCCCGAGCCTAGTCCGGTCATCGCCTCCAGCGCCGCACCGATCGTCGCCCCGAGCCCCGCCTCGCAGCGCACACATGGTGGCGCGCGCATCGAGGTCCGCGGCCTCGTGAAGTCGTACGTCCACGGCGGCGAGCTGCTGACGATCCTGAAGGGCATCGACCTGACCCTCGCGCCGGGCGACATGGTCGCCGTCGTGGGCGCGTCCGGCGTCGGCAAGTCGACGTTCCTCCAGCTGCTCGGCACGCTCGATCTGCCGACCTCGGGCTCGCTCCAGTTCGACGGCGAGGAGCTGACCACGATGGCCGCGCACCGGCTCGCCGAGTTCCGCAACCAGCGGATCGGCTTCGTGTTCCAGTTCCACCACCTGCTGCCCGACTTCACCGCGCTCGAGAACGTGATGATGCCGGCGCTGATCCAGCGGATCACCACCGAGAGCGCGCGCAAGATGGCGCGCGACATCCTCGGCCGGGTCGGCCTCGGTCACCGCATGACCCACCGGCCCGGCGAGCTGTCGGGCGGCGAGCAGCAGCGCGTCGCGCTGGCCCGCGCCATGGTGCTGAGCCCGTCGCTGCTGCTGGCCGACGAGCCGACCGGCAACCTCGACCGCGGGACCGGCAACGCGGTCCACGAGCTGTTCCTCGAGCTCAACCGCGAGCGTGGCTCGACCCTGCTGGTCGTCACCCACAACCCCGACCTCGCGGCGCTCATGCCGCGCCGACTGCGCATGGTCGATGGGAGTCACTTGCTCGAAGAAACCGCAGGAGCGGCCCCGTGAAGCGGTCCCTGATCGTCTTGTTGTCATGCGCGCTGGTGTCGAGCGCGGCCGCCCAGCCCGCCGCGAGCGGCGCGGGATCGGCGGCTCCCACCGGGCCGGCGACCGGAGCTCCCGCTGGTCCCGCTGGTCCCGCTGGTCACGGAGGCCCCGCCGGCCCCGCAGCTTCCGCCGGCGCGCCGGCGACCCCGCCGCCGGCGGCCCCCGCGCTGCAGGGCCGGCAGATCGAGCGCGTCCAGTTCCGCGGTAACCGCAAGGTCGAGGACGACGCGATCCGCGTCCAGCTGCTGTCCAAGGCCGGCGGGCTCTACGACACCACCAAGATGCGCGAGGACATTCGCGCGATGTGGAAGATGGGCTTCTTCGCCGACGTCGGCGTCGAGGCCGAGATCGGCCAGGCCGGCGGCCTGATCCTGACGTTCACGGTCAAGGAGAAGCCGTCGGTCCGTAAGGTGCTGATCTCCGGCAACAACGAGCTGGGGCTCGACAAGATCAACGAGGTCATCGACCTCGAGCTCGACGCCATCGTCGACATCTCCAAGATCAAGAAGAACCGCGAGAAGATCGCCGACGTCTACGTCCAGAAGGGCTTCTACCTCGCGACGGTCGACTACGAGATCAAACCGATCAACGAGTCCGAGGTCGACGTCTGGTACAAGGTCGACGAAAAAGCCAAGGTCAAGATCCGCGACGTCCAGTTCATCGGCAACAAGTCGATCCCGGACGACGAGCTGCGGCTCGCGATCCAGACCCGGCGGCCCGACGCGCTGTCGTTCATCAACGACTCCGGCGTGTACAGCCAGGAGACGTTCGAGCGCGACCTGCTGCTGGTGTCGGCGCACTACTGGGACAAGGGCTTCGCCAACGTCAAGGTCGGCACGCCCCAGCTCCGGCTGTCGCGCGACAAGGAGTTCATGTACCTGTCGATCCCGATCGACGAGGGCCCCGTGTTCTCGATCGGCTCGATCAACTTCAAGGGC
>DASWOO010000732.1:0-7426 GCA_036404335.1 Kofleriaceae bacterium | reverse complement strand
CGGCGCGCACTACTTCGTCGGGGATCCGGTGGCGTTCGGCTTCGACGGCAAGCACTACGCGTACAAGGGCCCGCACATCATCCACGTCGACATGGTGCTGGCCGACGACCAGCCCGACGAGGAGTTCTGCTACCTCGAGGGGCCGCACTTCCACTACTTCGCGCCGCCCCAGACCCCGGAGTTCGAGCTGCGCGGCGACGCGTACTTCTACGTCGGCGAGCCGCCCAAGGTCTTCGTCGACGCGCGGCCGGCGATGGTCAAGATCAACGCGATCTACACGCCGATCGTCTACGAGCGGCCGGTGATCACCGTCCAGCCGCCGTCGGCGTGGATCGGCCTGCGCGCCGAGTTCATGACCCCGGCGGTGGTCGTCGAGGCGCCGCACGCGCACGCCGCCGCCGGCGTGTTCGTCGCGCCGCCGGGCGTGTCGATCCGCGCGGTGATGCCGAGCGTGCATATCGGGGTCGGCGTGGGGGTCAGCGCCGGGGTCGGCGTGGGCATCGGCGGCGGGGTTCGCGTCCGCCATGGGCATCGCTGATGCGCAAGCTCGCCCTGTGCATGACGATCGCGCTGGCCGCGTGCGGCAAGTCCGGCGACAAGCAGCCCGGTGATCCGCCGGCCGACAAGCCCGCGGCCGGGCCGCGCGACGGCGTGATCGCGGCGTGGAAGGCCGCGCAGCTGGTGCCGACGCTCGCCCCGGCGGCCGTCGGGTTCGGCAAGGACTGCCAGGCCGGGACGGTCAGCGGCCTCGACCTCGTGGTCTGCAACTTCGCGACGCCCGCCGAGGCCAAGGCCGCCGAGGGCCCCGCGCTGGCGTGGGTCGGCGGCGTGACCGGCGCGGCCCAGGCCCACGGCGCGGCGCTGGTCGTGATCGCCGACCGCAAGCAGGCCGATCCCAGCGGCAAGACGATCAACCGGCTGATGAAGCTGGCGCCGAACTAGCGCTTTCGATAGCGTCGCCGGCCATGACGACGATGTGGTCAGCCCTGGCCGACAAGGCGCTCGCGGGTGAGGTGGTGACGCGCGAGGAAGCGCGTGCGGTGCTGCATGCGCCGGCGGACGATCTGCTCGCGCTGCTCGACGCCGCGTTCCGCGTTCGCCGCGCGCACTGGGGCCGCCGGGTGTCGCTGCACCTGCTCGAGAACGCCAAGCGCGGCGCGTGCCCCGAGGACTGCGGGTTCTGCTCGCAGTCGAGCAAGCACGCCTCGCCCAGCGGCGAGGCGCCGATGAAGACCGTCGACGAGCTGGTCGCCGGCGCGCGGCGGGCGTACGAGGCGCGCGCCAAGCGCTACTGCATGGTGACGGCGACGCGCGGCCCATCGCAGCGCGACCTCGACACGATCTGCGCGGCGGCGGAGCGGATCAAGGCCGAGCTCAACATCGAGCTGTGCGCGTCGCTCGGCCTGCTCACCGAGGCCAAGGCGCAGCGCCTGGCGAGCGCCGGCGTCGATCGCTTCAACCACAACCTCGAGACCAGCGAGCGCCACTACGACAAGCTCGTGTCGACCCACACGTGGCGGGACCGGGTCGAGACCGTGCAGATCGCCAAGCGCGCCGGCATGGACACGTGCTGCGGCGGCATCGTCGGGCTCGGCGAGTCCGAGGAGGACCTGCTCGACCTGGCGTTCGCGCTGCGCGAGCTCGACGTCGACTCGGTGCCGGTCAACTTCCTCGACGCGCGCGAGGGCACGCCGCTCGCCGGCTATCCCGGGGTCGAGCCCGCCGACGCGCTGCGCGCGCTGTGCATGTTCCGCTTCGTCCACCCGCGGACCGACCTGCGCGTCGCCGGCGGCCGCGAGGTCACGCTGCGGCAGATGCAGATCATGGCGCTGTACCCGGCGAACTCGATCTTCACCAGCGGCTACCTGACGACGCCGGGCGCGACGCCGCACGCCGACCACCAGATGATCCGCGACGCCGGCTTCGAGCTCGAGCTGGCGTCGGGCGAGACCGTGCCGGCCGACCCGGACGCCGTCGCCCACCTGACGCCGCCGCCGCGCCGCCCGTCGCTGCCCGTCGCGCGCAGCTAGCAGGTTACTTGGCTGCTTCGGGGGTCACGATGCAGAGCAGCTGGACGTGCGAGCCGGGCTTGGTGTGGTGCTCGTTGAGCTGGCCGGTCGTCGCGTCGTTGTCGGCGTTGATCGCTTCCTTGCGGACCAGCAGCATGACGCCGTCGCAGCCCAGGCTCGCCGCCTTCTGCCGCGCCACCGCGTCGAGCTTGGCCGGGACATCGCCGTAGGCGTCGAGGTCGTAGACCGCGACCGCGCCGTCGGGGCGGCTCTCGAACGTCTTGAGCGCGGCGACGTCGCGCGGCGACATCGCGCGCGGCGCGGGCGCGAGCGGCTTGACGTCGACCTGCGGGGTGACGCATCCGGCGGCGGTGGCGAGCAAGAGGACCAGGACGTGACCAAACTTCATTGGCCCGTATTCTCGTGAATGGCAGGACCCACGTCCATCCTGGTTCGCTGGCAACGCGCGGCAGTCGATCCACGGACTGCGGTGTCGCCTCGGCAATCGCAAGGTCGCAGCCCGGTCCTCGAGGAGCGCTTGGGGTAATCGTCGGGTAACAGCAGACTGCAAAGTCTGCATGACCGGGTGTGGTAGTCAGGAGTCATGCGAATCGATCGGGTCTACACGCGCGGCGGAGATCAGGGCCAGACCTCGCTGATCGGCGGCGAGCGAGTGTCGAAGGCGTCGGGCCGGATCGACGGCTACGGCACCGTCGACGAGCTCAACGCGACCCTGGGCCTCGTCGGCGAGTCGCTCGCGGCGAGCGCGGCCGGGCCGCACCTGCTGCCGATCATCCGCCGCGTGCAGAGCGAGCTGTTCAACCTCGGCGCCGAGCTCGCGTGCGGCGACGCAGAGACCCGCGCGAAGCTGCCGCGGATCGAGCAGCGCCACATCGACGCGCTCGAGCGCGACATCGACGGCGTCAACGACGAGCTGCCGCCGCTCAAGTCGTTCGTGCTGCCCGGCGGCGGCTGGGCCTCGGCGTACTTCCACCTCGCGCGCACCGTGTGCCGGCGCTGCGAGCGGCTGGTCGTCGGGCTCGCCGCCGAGGAGGACGTCGGCCCGCTGTCGGTGCAGTACCTGAACCGGCTGTCGGACGCGCTGTTCGTGTGGGGCCGGTGGTGCGCGCTCAAGGACGGCCGCGACGAGCCGCTGTGGGATCCGCGCTCGACCTAGCGCCGAAACGCAAAAACGGCGGCGCCGGTGCGCCGCCGCTCGTGAGGATCACCCGCTGCGCTGGTTAGCGGTGACCGCCCGAGTGGCCGCCGCCCGAGTGGCCGCCGCCCGAGTGGCCGCCGCCCGAGACGTGCCCGCCGCCGCCGCCGGAGACGTGGCCGCCACCCGAGGAGTGGCTGCCGCCGCCGACGTTGAAGTGGCCGCCGCCCGAGTAGTGCGTGCCGCCGCCGTAGCCACCCGAGGAGTGGGTGCCGCCGCCGGTGTAGTGGTTGCCACCGTAGCCGCCGGTGTAGTGGGTGCCGCCGCCGTAGAAGCCGTGGCTGCCACCGGTGTAGTGGGTGCCGCCGCCGTAGAAGCCATGGCCGCCGGTGTAGTGACCCGCGCGGCTGTAGTAGCCGCCGTGGTTGTACGCCGGGCCGCGGTAGCTCGCGAAGCCGCGGTAGCCGTGACCGAAGTACGCGCGGCCGGCGTAGCCGCGACCGATGTAGCGGCCGTGGTTGTACCAGCCGTAGTGGCCGTAGCCATACGAGCCGAAGTACACGCTCGGGCCCGAGCCCCAGACCCACGGGGCCGCGAGCCAGGTCCAGCCGTACGACGGGTAGTAGACGTACTGGTACGGCGACGACACGACCGTCGTGTCCTCCGGCGTGTAGACGTACTGGTCACCGTACGGCATCCACACCCAGCCGTTCTGCTCGGTGTAGACCCACTGGCCGCCGGCGCCCTCGGCAGCCTGGGGCTGCGCGTACTGCGGCGCGGGCTGCTGCGCGTATTGCGGCGCCTGCTGCGGCGCGTACTGCGGGGCCTGCTGCGGCGCGTACTGGCCCTGGGGCGCGTACTGCCGCGCCTGGGGCGCGTACTGCTGCGGCGCGGCTTCGACCTGCTGCTGCATCGGCGCAGGCGGGGTCGCCGGCGGCGCAGGCGGGGTCATGTCAGGCGCGGCGGCGGGCCGCGCTTCCTGGGCACCCGGAGCACCCGACGCCATCGGCGCCTCGTCGGGCGCGTCGTCGGCGTCCTGGGTGTCGTAGTAGGGGTCCTGGGGGGTGTCAGCGCGCGCCGCGGGGGCGCTCGCGGCCAGGACCACGGGCAAGAAAGCGGCGAGAAGTGACATGGTCTTCATACTGTCTCCTGCCCAGGGGTAATGCATCGAAGGGGCCAACCGGCCTCCGATCGACAAGTACCTGGATCCTGTGCATGAAGTCCGGCTCAACCTCGCCGGGAGCCCCCGGGTGTCGCCGGCGCTTCACAGGCCGCACGTTCACACGCTCACAGCCCACCGTTTCGGCGCCGTTTCGGCGCCGAAAGCCAGGCTCCGGCGCACAGCCTGAACGGCCGGCTCGTCGAGAAACTCTCAGGGCAGCGGCGCGACGCCGACCGCCGCGTAGACCGGCGCCGCCTGGTACACCACGCCGCCGCGCATCGTCGACACCGTGCGCTTGATGTCGTCGATCTTGGCCAGCGGATCGCCGTCGATCACGACCAGATCGGCGGTCTTGCCGACCTTGATCGATCCGGTCTGCTTGTCGTGGCCCATGTAGCGTGCCGGATCGATCGTCGCCATCCGCAGGATCGCCGCGTTGGGCACGCCGGCGCGCGCGAACAGCGCGATCTCGTGCTCGTACCACAGCCCGGGCAGCGCGTCGGTGCCGAGCACCAGCCGGACCTTGGCGTCGTACAGCGTCTTGATCATCGCGAGCAGCTTGTCGTACGAGGCGACGTAGCGCTTGTGCTTGTCGGCGTCGATCGGCAGGCCGCCGGTCAGCTGGCCGCGCCGGGCTTGGACCGGCAACCGATCGGCCTCGACCTCGAGCCCGGGGAGGATCTTACCCTGCTCGCTGACCAGCAGATCCTCGAACGCGTCGGCGGTCGGGTCGATCACCGTCTTGTGCTGCAGCAGCAGCTGGATGAAGTCGCGCATCGGCTTGCCGTTCAGGTCGAAGTCGGCCGCCTTGTCCCCGACGAGCGAGAACCGCGTCGTGTCGCGGGTGTCGGTGTCGTGGGTCGCGAAGAAGTTGAGGAACAGCATGTTGATGTGCTCGATGCCGTCGTAGCCGGCGCGCACGGCCTCGTTGGCGAGCATGTGCACGGGGATGTGGCCGGTGACCAGCACGCCGGCCTTGTGCGCGGCCTGGGTGATGATCGGCACGAGCTCGGGGCGTACCGAGTTGTAGATCTTGATGCCGTCGTAGTGCCGGTCGATGTAGAACTTCACGCCGGCGAGCGCCTCGTCGGGCGTCTCGGCGGTGATCTTGCTCGACGCCGCCTTCTCGTTGCGGCCCTCGATGAAGCCCATCCGCCAGACGTGCGGGCCGATCGCCGTGCCGGCGTCGTAGCGCGCCTTGTAGTCGTCGAGCCGGTCGGGGTCGTTGCCGACATCGCGCGCGGTGGTGACGCCCGACGCGATGTCGAGCATGCCGTCCGCGTCGCCGAGGTGCTGGTGCATGTCGATCATGCCGGGGATCAGCGCCTTGCCGGCGAGGTCCACGACCTCGGCGCCGGCGGGCGGCGCGAGCTTGGCCCCGACCGCGGTGATCTTGTCGCCGACGACGACCACGGTCTGGTCGGCCAGCCAGCGGCCGCGCTCGACGTCGAGCACGCGCGCGTGGGTGTAGGCCAGGCCGGCGGCGGGCGGCTTGTGCGCCAGGTCCTGCTGCAGCCGCGCGTCGCGGGCGCGGATCAGCTCGAGCTGCTGGTCGGCGAGCTGCTTGGTCGTCGCTTCCCAGCCGTCGGAGGTGAACGACGAGTTGGCGTCGAAGTACCCGAACCAGCTGCCGTCGGGGTTGAACCACGCGAGGTCGGGCGTCAGGTCGATGCCGATGATCGCGTAGCAGCTGACGGTGCGGTGCTCGCCGGTCTTCGAGGTGACGTCCATCGTCGCCAGCTTCTCGACCCGGGCGGTGCCGCCGGGCAGGAGCGGGATCGAGCCGCCGTTCTTGACCGCGGCCTTGACCAGCCACTCGGTGAGCTCGGGGACCGGCGCCACCGGCATGAAGAACGCCGGGCCGGTCAGGTCGCGCTCGCCGGTCTCCTCGGGGCTGCGCCAGCGCACGTGGTTGCCGGTGCGCTCGAACGTCGCCTCGAACGTCGCGCCGAACGTGTTGTGGCCCCTGGTCTTGATCGACACCGGGGTGCCGTCGGCGCCGAGCCGGATCACCGCGTCGGTGTGCGGGCCGCGGCCGTTCTCGAGGACGTCGAACACGCTGGTGATCGTGCCGTCGGCCGCGACCGAGAGCTCGGAGGTGCCGGCCTTGCGGCCAAACGACAGCAAGGTCCGCACGACGTGGCTCGGGCTGGCTGTCCGGGTTTCGGACACAGGCGGCGGCGCGGGGGCGGGCGCGGGTGAGGGGGCTGGCGGTGGCGAGGACGCGCACGCGAGCGCGAGGCTCGACAGCGCCGAGGCAAACATCAGGCGTCGCAACATGGCGGCGACGATAGTATGGATCGCGGCCCGGGCTCGTCGGCAAACATCGGCGACAGGCCGCGACATCGCGCGACCCGGTGGGACAGCGAGGCGGCCGGGATCACGCGCCGCGGTCGGGGCTCGGCCGGCTGGGCGCGCCCCGGTTCGCGACGCAGGCGAGCTCGCCGCGGCCGACGAGGTACGCGACGGCGAGCGCCGGCAGGCACAGCAGATCGGTCGGATCGGGGCGGATCCTCGCCCGGGGCCCGAGCCGGCTCAGCCCATCGGCCAGCGCGCCGGCGGCCGCGGGGCTGAGCTTGACCGCGGCGAACACGCCCGCGGTCGCCGCCAGGCAGGCGAGCAGGCGGCGCCGGGTCAGCCACGGCTCGACGCGCAGGCCGAGCCGGGCCGCGCCGGCCAGCGCCAGGCCGATCGCCGCCGACAGCAGCAGCGGGGCGCAGGCCAGGCCGGCGAGGTCGCTGAGCTTGCCGGTGACGATCCCCGACGCGGCGCGCCAGCCGTCGGGCAGCCAGCCCGCCAGGCGCGGCTTGAGCAGCCAGTCGTTGACCACGAGCAGGCCCACGGCGGCCAGGCAGGCGGGATGCAGCGCCTCGCCGAGCGGCAGGGCCGGCGTCAAGACGTGATCTGGCCCGCGAGTGCCACGACGCACGCGTTCGAAGATCGACGCGCGAGGCGCCTTGCCCTCGGCTGGCACGCGTATACCATGCCGGTCGTGTCGGAGCCCGGCAAGCAGTCTGAGAGCGTCAAGCAACTCGCCGCCGCCGAGGAGCAGGCGAAGGAGCGTTTCGAGCGCGCGATGAACGAGCTGCGCGAAGGCGC
>DASWOO010000731.1:0-5063 GCA_036404335.1 Kofleriaceae bacterium | reverse complement strand
CTTCGCGCTGGCGTTCGCCGAGCTGGGGCTCGCGCTCGACCGCCGGGTCGGCGACCGGCACCCGAGCGAGCTGCTCGGCGCGCCCGAGCTGTACGCGCCCAAGCAGCGCGCGCTGATGAAGCTGCTGCGCAGCTGCGCGCCGGCGGCGTTCCAGGCCGAGCCGGTGCTCGCCGGGTTCTGCACCGCGCAGATGGTGATGACCTCGCTGATCCACGGCCACTCGCCCGAGTCGGCGCAGGCGTATTGCAGCCTGGCCGGCATCCTCGTCGGCAGCGACCTGCACAGCTTCGCGCTGGCGTTCGCCGAGCTGGGGCTCGCGCTCGACCGCCGGGTCGGCGACCGGGTGATCAGCACGACGGTGTCGTTCATCTACGCGTTCACGATCTCGCCGTGGTTCCACCCGCTCGACGAGTCGATCCGCTACATGCGCCAGGCCTATCGCATGGCGCGCGAGATCGGCGATCACGTCGTGGTCGGCAACGCCGCGTCGCAGGAGATCAGCGCCCGGGTCATGCTCGGCGCCGAGCCGCTCGGCGACATCCTGGCCGACGCGCGCCAGCTCCGGCAGCACGTGATCGAGACCGGCAACCCGCTCGGGGTACGCCTCCTGACCTGGGAGATCGACCGGCTGCGGGTGCTGACCGGCGAGCTCGAGTCGATGACCGCCGAGGACCCCGACTCGCAGTCGAGCCTGCTCGCGATCCGCGGGGAGGCCAACGCCGCGCACCAGTTCCTCCTGCTCAACATCTTGGTCGACGTCGCCTACAGCACGGGCGATCCGGCGACCGCGCTCGAGCTCGCGACCGCGACCCGGCTGCTCGAGGCCAGCGTGTCGCGCATGGTGGTCGTCACCGAGCACCGGTTCCACCACAGCCTCGCGGCGATCGCGATGATCCGCCGGCGGCCGGCGATGCGCGGCGAGCTCGAGCCGGTGATCGAGGCCAACCAGCAGGTGTTCGCCAAGCTCGCGACCGAGGCGCCGGCGACGTTCGCGCCGATGTACCTGACCGTCGCGGCCGAGCGGGCGGCGGTCGACGGCCGGCTCGGCGCCGCGATCGAGCTCTACGATCAGGCGCTGACCGCGGCGGCCCGGCACGGCCGGCGGCGGATCGAGGCGCTGGCCCGCGAGCTGTACGGCCGGATGTGGATCGAGCGCGGCAAGCCGGACATCGCGCAGCTGTACCTGAGCCGGGCGCGCAGCGCGTACCTGGCGCTCGGCGCGCATCGCAAGGTCCGCCAGCTCGACCGCGAGCACCGCGGCCTGGCGCGCGGCCCGCAGGCGCCGCGGCTCGGCGGCACGATCACGAGCAACACCGCGGCCGAGGTGCTCGACGTCACCGCGGTCGCCAAGGCGACGCGCGCGATCTCCGGCGAGCTCGAGCTCGACAAGCTGTTATCGATCATGCTCGAGATCATCTTCGAGAACGCCGGGGCCGAGGGCGGCGCGCTGGTCCGCGAGACCGCCGAGGGCCTGAGCGTCGCGGCGTCGCGCGCGAGCGGCTCGTCGACGATCTCGGCGGTCAGCCGGCCGCTGGCGTCGGCCGCGCTGCCGCGCTCGCTGATCCACTACGTGCTGCGGACGTCGACCACGGTCGTGCTCGACGACGCGGTCGACGACCCTCGGTTCGGCAACGACGACGACATCCGCAGCCGGCGGCCGCGCTCGGTGCTGTGCATGCCGGTCAAGCACAAGGACCGGCTGGTCGCCGTGCTGTACCTCGAGAACACGCTGGTGTCGGGCGCGTTCACCCCGGCGCGGCTCGACGCGCTGACGATCCTGGCGTCGCAGATCGCGGTGTCGCTCGAGAACGCCGAGCTGTTCGCGGCGCAGCGCGTCCAGGCCGAGGAGCTCGCCGGCTACCGCGTCCGGCTCGAGGACCTGATCGCCGAGCGGACCAAGGAGCTGACCCTGGCCAACCAGAAGCTGCGCGACGCCGCCGCCGAGCGCGAGCGGATCGAGGCCGAGCTGCGGCTGGCCCAGAAGCTCGAGTCGGTCGGCCGGCTGTCGGCGGGCATCGCGCACGAGATCAACACGCCGGTGCAGTACGTCTCCGACAGCCTGACGTTCCTGCGCGAGATGCTGCCTAGCCTGATCGACACGATCGGCCACTACCGGACGCTGGCGACCACGGTCCAGGAGTGCGTCGCCGACTACGACCGGTTCCGCGAGGCCTACACCGACTACGAGGCCGCGGTCGGCGACCTGGCGATCGTCAACCGCGACCGGCTGGTCGTCGCGCTCGGCCGCGCGCGCGACGCCGAGGCCGAGGCCGACGTCGACTACGCGCTCGACAACGCGCCGACCTCGATCACCGCCGCGCTCGACGGCCTGGGCCGGGTCGCGGCGATCGTCCGGTCGATGAAGGACTTCGCTCACCCCGATCGCGACGAGAAGACCCTGGTCGACCTCAACCGGGCGATCGAGAGCACGCTGATGATCGCGGCCAACGAGTGCAAGTACGTCGCGAACGTGCGCACCGATCTGCAGCCGCTGCCGCTGGTCCGCTGCAACGGCGGCGAGATCAACCAGGCCGTCCTGAACCTCGTGATCAACGCCGCCCACGCGATCCGCGACGTCGTCGGCCAGTCCGGCGACAAGGGCACGATCACCGTGCGGACCCGGCCCGACGGCGACGAGGTCGAGATCGCGATCAGCGACACCGGCACCGGCATCCCGCCCTCGATCCGCGACAAGATCTACGACCCGTTCTTCACGACCAAGGAGGTCGGCCGCGGCACCGGCCAGGGCCTCGCGATCGTCCGCGGCGTGATCGTCGACAAGCACGGCGGCTCGCTCAAGTTCGACACCGAGGCCGGCCGCGGCACGACCTTCTATATCCGCCTGCCGCTCGGCGACGCGCTCGAGTCCGCGGCCTGAGGCCCACATTAACCGACAACAAGGTCGTGAGACTCAACTAGGGAGTTGCTGGGGCAAACGTGTACTGTGAAAGCCCATGGCAGACAGCGCCGATACCCGACCGAAGTCGCTCGGATCCGAGGAACGCAAGGTCATCTTCGCGTCATCGCTCGGCACCGTCTTTGAGTGGTATGACTTCTATCTATACGCGACGTTAGCGACGTCGTTTGCCGCGGCGTTCTTCCCCAAGGGCAATGACACGGCGACCCTGCTATCGGCGCTCGCGACCTACGCGGCCGGCTTCGTGGTGCGGCCGTTCGGCGCGCTGGTGTTCGGTCGGATCGGCGACCTGGTCGGCCGCAAGTACACGTTCCTGGTGACGATCAGCGTGATGGGCGTGGCGACCTTCGGTGTGGGCCTGTTACCCACGTACGAATCCGTCGGCATCCTCGCGCCGATCCTCCTGACCTTGATGCGCCTGCTGCAGGGCCTCGCGCTCGGCGGCGAGTACGGCGGCGCGGTGATCTACGTCGCCGAGCACAGCCACCCGCGGCGCCGCGGCTACGCGACGAGCTGGATCCAGACCACGGCGACGATCGGCTTCTTCCTGTCGCTGGTCGTGATCGGCCTGTGCCGCAAGGTCATCTTCAGCGAGGCCGAGTTCAAGGCGTGGGGCTGGCGCGTGCCGTTCTGGTTCTCGCTGGTGCTGCTCGGGTTCTCGCTTTACATCCGGCTCAAGCTCCACGAGTCGCCGGTGTTCTTGAAGATGAAGGCCGAGGCGCGGACCAGCAAGAACCCGCTGCGCGACAGCTTCCTGCGCTATCCCAACAACAAGTACGTGCTGCTCGCGCTGTTCGGCGCGGTCGCCGGCCAGGGCGTGGTCTGGTACACCGGCCAGTTCTACGCGCTGCTGTTCCTGCAGAGCACGCTGCACGTCGACTACTGGACATCGTATCTGCTGATGGGCGGCGCGCTGCTGATCGGCACGCCGTTCTTCCTGATCGTCGGCCGGCTGTCCGACCGGGTCGGCCGGATCCGGATCATCGGCCTCGGCTGCTTGCTCGCCGCGGTCAGCTACTTCGGCGTGTTCAAGGGCCTGACCCACTACCTGAACCCCGAGCTCGAGGACTTCCGCGACCGGACCGCGATCGTGGTCGCCGCCGACAACTGCAACATCCACCTGTTCCCGACCGGCAACACCGTCTACTCGGAGTGCGACCAGATCCGGAACTTCTTCACCAAGCGCGGCCTGTCGTTCGACTCCAAGCCGGGTGAGGGCGGCAAGGCGATCACGTCGCTCGCCGACACCAAGATCGAGGGCTGGCAGCCGGGCGACAAGGGCGCCGAGGACCCGCGCTACGTCAAGGCGCTGGCCGATCGCAACTACCCGGCGGGCGCCAAGGGCAGCAACTACCCGATGGCGCTGCTCCTGCTCGCCTATCTGATCTTGCTAGTCACGCTGGTCTACGCGCCGATCGCCGCGTTCCTCGTCGAGCTGTTCCCGGCGGCGATCCGCTACACGTCGATGTCGCTGCCCTACCACCTGGCCAACGGCTGGATCGGCGGCCTGGTGCCGCTGGTCGCCGCCGCGATCGCCGCCAGCGTCGGCAACATCTACGCCGGCCTGTACTACCCGGTGATCGTCGCCGCGATCTGCCTGGTCGTCGGCGCGCTGTTCCTGCGCGACGCCAAGCCCGACTTCGACATCAACGCCTGATCAGGCGTCCGCGTCGGAGAACATGTCGGGCGGGACGCCGTAGTTGGTGCCGGCGGCGCTCGTGGACGAGGGCGTCTGCGGGACGCCGTTGAGCGTGATCTGCGGGGTGACGGGCGCGGCGGGGGCGGGCGCCGGGGCGGCCGCCGAGGCGTGGTGCTGGCTCTTCATCATCATGAGCGGCATGAGCATCGAGGAGATGTCGGTGCCGGCGCCGCCGGTGACGCGCGACAGGGTGGACAGGTCGATGGTGGTGAGCTCGTCGCGCTTGGACATGGGCGATGAGTCCCTAGAGCAGCAGGCGTGCCGACCCGGGTGCGCACGTGATTGCGCGTGGTTACCCAGGCGTGGGGGCGGATCGGCCGGCCGGGCTGTCTACCGCGGCAGACGATCGGGCCGGGGCGCCCCCGATCGGGCCGCGAGCGCTACATTGGCGCGGTGAAAGCTGGAAACGCCCTGCTGTCGGGCTATGGCACGACGATCTTCGAAGCG
>DASWOO010000730.1:0-3506 GCA_036404335.1 Kofleriaceae bacterium | reverse complement strand
ACAGCCCGGCGACCGAGCCGGGCACGCCGACGGCGCGATCGCCGCGCAGCGAGTCGACGGTCGGGTTGCCGGCCTTGTCGAGGAACATGTCCGGGGTCGCCGCGGCCGGCGCGGTCTCGCGGAAGTCGAGCGCGACCGCCTTGCCCGCGCCGGTGCGGATCACCGCGAACCCGCCGCCGCCGAGGTTGCCGGCGCTCGGGTGGCTGACCGCGAGCGCGAACGCGGTGGCGACCGCCGCGTCGACCGCGTTGCCGCCGGCGGCGAGCAGCGCGTGGCCGGCCTTGCTGGCGTCGGGCGACTCCGACACGACCATGTTGTGCTTGCCGCTGCCCAGGGTCGCCGGGTCGATGTACTGGTCGGACGCCGCGCGGTACTGCGCCGGCGCCGACTTGCTGGTCGGGAAGGTCTCGATCGGCTTGCGATCGTTCGGCGGGTCCGCCGAGCCGTGGCCGGCCACAGCCGGCGGCGGGAGAGGTGCCGCAGGCAGCGGCGGGGGCGGCTGGCGGGAGCACGCAGCGACGACCAGCGCGAGGAGCAAAGCCCTGACCTTCATATCGGGCGCATCCTACGACACGAATGTCGTGACCGCAGGTCGCTGGCCGGATCTCGCGGAGCGCGGGCCGCCGCCTGCCCCGGCCAGCAAGCTCGCGCCATTGCTCCGCAATTCAGCCGAAGCCACCCCTGGCACTGCGGTTGCTCTAGCCCAGGCCATGCGAACAAGATGGCTGGCTGCGGTGGTGTTCCTGGCGGCCTGTGGCACCCAGAACTCGTCCGACGGGGCGGGTGACCCCGGTAACGGCGCCTCCGGCAGCGGCAGCGCGGGCGGCGGCGGTGGCGGGGTCAGCTTCGGCGGCGCCCAGGACATCGGCGACTTCCGCGCGATCCTCGACCGCGGCGCCGTCCCCGGCCCCGACACGCTGGACGCCAACGGCTTCTTCAACGAGCACTACAACGCGCCGGCCCCGGCCAGCTGCGGCAACGTGCTGTGCGCCGCCGCCGGCCTGACCGTCGGCCGCGACTGGCAGACCGGCGCGCACCAGGCGGTGCTGCAGATCGCCGTCGACACCACGGTCGACCCGGCGACCTACCAGCGGCTGCCGATGAACCTGGTCGTCGTCGTCGACCACTCCGGGTCGATGGCCCAGGACAACCGGATCGACAAGGTCAAGACCGGCCTCAACGCGCTGATCGATCACCTGCACGACGACGATCACCTGGCGATCGTCGAGTTCGACGATCAGGTCAAGGTCGATGCGGCCCTGGGCAGCGCGCTCAACCGCCCGGCGCTGCACACCATCGTCAGCAAGATCCAGCCCGACGGCGGCACCGACATCTACGACGGCCTGCAGCAGGGCTTCGCGCTGCTCGGCGACGCGCCGGCCGACCGCCAGAACCGCGTCATCTTCCTGTCCGACGGGCTCGCGACCGTGGGCAACACCGACTCCGCCGCGATCCGGGCGATGGCCGCCAAGGCGGTCGCCAAGGGCATCGGCCTGACGACGATCGGCGTCGGCGAGGACTTCGACATCCAGCTGATGCGCGGCCTCGCCGAGCAGGGCGCCGGCAACTTCTACTTCCTCGAGGACAGCGCGGCGGCAACCGAGGTGTTCACCGAGGAGGTCGACTACTTCCTGCAGCCGATCGCCGTCGACATCGACCTCGCGCTGACGGGCGGCCCGGGCTATACGCTCGGCGAGGCCGCCGGCACCACGCTGTGGACCAACGGCGCGACCTCCGGCCACATGCTGATCCCGGCGGCGTTCGTCGCCAGCCGCACGACCCAGAGCAGCGAGCTCGGCCGGCGCGGCGGCGGCAGCATGATCTTCGTGCCGCTGACCTATGCCGGCGGCAGCACCGGCAAGGTCGCCAGCATCACGCTGTCGTACCGCCTGCCGCGCGGGACCGAGCGCATCACCCAGACGATCGCGCTCGACTACGCCGCCGACCCGAGCGACACGCCGGCGCAGCCGTACCTGTCGGCCCCCGAGATGGCCGAGCGCTACGCGATGTACAACGTGTATCGCGGGCTGTACCAGGCGACGCACACGAGCGCCGGCTGCGCGATCGCCGCGCTGCAGGCGACGCGGACCAGCGCGGCGACGTGGAACGCGAGCCACGAGGATCCGGACCTGGCCGACGACCTGACGCTGATCGATCAGTTCCTGGCCAACCTGTCGGCGGTCGGTGGCTACGAGATCTACCAGGGCGGCTATGCGCCGACCTGCGGCACCGACCCGGGCACGCTGATGCCCTACCCGGTCGACGGCGAGCCGCCGACCGATAACGTCAACTACATCCAGGGCTGCTCGACCGGCGGACCGACCGGCGGCCTGGTCGTGATGCTCGGCGCCGTGGCCGCGCTCGCCCGTCGCCGCCGCCGCTAGCCCGGGCTCGCGCAAATCGCCGCGGCATGGGGTACAACCCCGCGCGTGCTGTCCGGCAAGCAACGACGTTACCTCCGCGGCCTCGGCCATGACCTCAAGCCGGTCGTGCAGATCGGCAAGGGTGGGATCGACGAGGGCCTGGTCGCCGCGGTCACGCAGGCGCTCGACGACCACGAGCTGATCAAGCTGAAGATCAGCGACTCGGCGGACGTCGACCGACACGACGCGGCCGAGGATCTCGCCAAGCGCACGCGCAGCGAGGTCGCGCAGGTGCTGGGCTACACCGTACTGCTGTACCGGCCGCGCCCCGACGAGCCGACGATCGTCCTGCCCTGAGGCTTGGCTGTGGTGGGGTGACGGCTCGCCGGAGTCCCAGCCCGACACCCCGCGATCGCGGCTAACTGGTTGATTGCGCAAATCGTGCAGATCGAGCTAATCGCTTGATTCGCCAGGCGACGCGAGCAACCGGTTGCGTGGCACGCGATGTGATTTATAGACGTGTCACCCATGGAACGCAGGTCTCTCCTGGCGTTCACCACACTCACGATCTTCGCGCCGTTTGCCCAAGCGTCGCACCTCCTACCGGCCCGGCCCCGCAGCCCGGCCACACAAGCAGACGGACCCGCTCGTCCCCGCGAGCGGGTCGGCACGCGACCCGGCCCCGACGTCCATTCCCCAGGATCGTCCGGTGGCTGCTCGACGACGCGTGGATCGACCGACCTCGCGATAGCCCTCGCGATGCTCGGTGTCATCCGCCGCCGGCGGCGGTGACGGAGACGGCATCCGGAGACCTCTGGATCCGGCGCGATCTCACCAACCCGCGCCGCACAGATCCGATGTCCGCCGATGCCGTCTCCGCGAGAGACCTGGAATTTACTCGTCGGGCGCGAGCCACTTGCTCAGCGTCTTGACGTCGATGCCGAGGCGCTCGGCCGTGCGCGCCTTGTGGCTGCCGAGCTGGTCGAACGCCCAGCGGGCATAGGCGCGCTGGAGGTCGCGGACCGCGAAGACCTCGCCGTGGAACTGCGGTGGCCCGGAGCTGCCGGCGGCGCGGATCCGGGGCGGCAGCTCGCCGTCGCCGACCGAGGGTGCGTCGCCGAGCAGCACGCAGCGCTCGACGAC
>DASWOO010000729.1:0-1596 GCA_036404335.1 Kofleriaceae bacterium | reverse complement strand
ATCACGCAGTACGGGACGATCCGCGCGGCGGCGACGCACCTCGGGATGCCGAAGTCGACGTTCGCCGATCGCGCCCAGCGCTGGGGGCTGATGCCGCGGGCCGCCAAGCGGCGGCTGCCGTGAGCTACGCGAGCGCGACGTCGTCGGTCGTGGCGCCGGCGATCTGCGCGACCAGCCCGCGATACCACCGCGTGGTCTCGGCCGTGCGGCCGAGCAGGGCGCGCGTGCCCCACACCACCGCGAGCGTGGCGCGCGTGCCGGCGTGGGTCTTGGTCCGCTGCGCGTCCTTGACGGGCGTGCCGGTCGGGCCCTCCGCGTCGTAGACGCAGACCAGGCCGCCGGCATCGATGGTCTGGCCGGACGGCTTGTAGCCGCCGTGGCGCAGCAGGTCGCGCACGGCCGCCTTGACCGCGTCGGACGGCGCGAGCTGCGCGATCGCGTCCGGCGTGGCCAGCTCGCCGCACGGCTGGGCGGTGCGGATCGCGAACACGCCCGGCTCGAGCAGCGGATGGGGTTCGACGGCGATGGTCCGCGGCACGGCTACTTGGTCTGCGCGGCGCGCTGGCGCAGCACGTACTGCAGGATGCCGCCGTGCGCGATGTACTCGACCTCCTGCGGGGTGTCGACGCGCGCGATCACCTCGAAGGTCCTGTCGCCGGCCTTGACCGTCAGCCGCTTCTTCGGCGCCACGCCGCCGGCGATGCCGCCGATCGCGAACACCTCCTCGCCGGTCAGGCCGAGGCTCTGCGCGCCCTCGCCGGGCAGGAACTGCAGCGGCAGCACGCCCATGCCGATCAGGTTCGAGCGGTGGATGCGCTCGAAGCTGCGCGCGATCACCGCGCGGACGCCGAGCAGCAGGGTACCCTTGGCCGCCCAGTCGCGCGAGCTACCGCTGCCGTACAGCTCGCCGGCGAGCACGACCAGCGGCACGCCGTCGTCGGCGTACTTCATCGCGGCGTCGTAGATCGCCAGCTGCTCCGTCGCGCCGGCCTTGCCGAAGTACTTGGTAAACCCGCCCTCGACGCCCGACAGCATCAGGTTCTTGAGCCGGATGTTGGCGAACGTGCCGCGCACCATGACCTCGTGGTTGCCGCGGCGCGCGCCATACTGGTTGTAGTCGGCCGGCTTGACGCCGTGCTCGTCGAGGTAGCGCGCCGCCGGGCTGTTCTTGGCGATGTTGCCGGCCGGCGAGATGTGGTCGGTCGTGATCGAGTCGCCGAGCACCGCGAGCACGCGCGCGCCGGCGATGTCGGTCAGCGGCTTGGGCGTGGGGCCGAGGTCGTCGAAGAAGCTCGGCTTGCGGATGTAGGTCGACTTCTCGTCCCACGCGAACGTGTCGCCGTCGGGGACCTTCAGCGCGCTCCATGCCGCGTCGCCGTCGAGCACGTGGGCGTAGCGGGTCTCGTACTGCTCCTTGCGCAGGCCCACGCGCATCGCCTCGGCGACCTCGGCCGGCGACGGCCACACGTCGCGCAGGTAGACGGGGTTACCGTCGCTGCCGGTGCCAAGCGGCTCGCTGTCGAGGTCGATGTTCATCGTGCCGGCCAGCGCGTACGCCACGACCAGCGGCGGCGACGCCAGGTAGTTGGCGCGGAC
>DASWOO010000728.1:0-1536 GCA_036404335.1 Kofleriaceae bacterium | reverse complement strand
CCGGTCGGCGACGACCTGTCCAACGTCGACGACCTGCCGCCGGCCCCCGCCGCGCAGCCGGCGACCACCACCGGCACCGGCACCGGCGCCGGCCCCGAGCTCTGGCTCAAGGGCGTCACCCACGTCCACGCTCGCGCCTCGGGCGACTCGTCGGAGCCGCCGGCCAGCGTGATCGCCTGGTACGAGGCGCACCACTACGACTTCATCGTCCTGACCGACCACAACCGGGTCAGCGAGCTCGACGGCAAGTCGAACACCCGCGGCCAGGTCACGCTGCGCGATCCCGCGCATGGCCTGATCGTGTTCTCCGGCATCGAGCTGACCCACAACCCGATCGGCTGCCTGCCGCAGGGCGATCCGAGCCGCAACTGCCGCATCCACGTCAACCTGATCGGCCCGACGGCGCGGCCGGGCAAGAAGCTCGAGTGGGCGGAGCGCCGCAGCCACGCGCGGCTCGACATGTACCGCGCGGCGATCAAGGCGCAGACCTCGCTCGGCGGCCTGGGCCAGATCAACCATCCGCAGTGGCTGTGGGGCATGACGCCCGACCTGCTCGTCGAGCTGTCGCGGCGCGGGCTGCGGCTGATGGAGGTCGCCAACGCGCAGTTCGCCCGGTGGAACGCGGGCGACGCGAGCCACCTGTCTACCGACGCGCTGTGGGACGCGGCGCTGGTCCAGGGCGCGACCGTGTGGGGCACGGCCTCGGACGACGCCCACCACTATCACAGCGATGGCACGTGGCCGCCGGGCGGCGGCTGGGTCGTGGTCCACGCCCGGCGCGACCCGCACGCGATCCTGGACGCGCTGGCCGGCGGCCGGTTCTACGCGTCCAACGGCGTCGTGCTGGACCACGCCGAGGTCGACGGCGAGGACCTCAGGGTAGAGGTCGACCCGGGTGCCCCGGGTAGATTCACCATCGACTTTATCGAGAACGGCCGGCGCGTCAGCTCGATCGCCGGCAGGGTCGCGCGGCGCCCGGTACCCGCGATCGGCTACCTGCGCGCGGTCGTGACGCGCGACGACGGCAAGCGCGCCTGGGTACAGCCAGCGCGCAAATAAATACTGAGTTTGAAACCCCTGCTTAGAGCGCGGTATAGCCGTGTTTCACGGCGAAGCGCGTCAACTCAGAGTTATTCCGAAGCCTGAGCTTCTTCAGCACGTGACCGCGATGGGTATCGACGGTCTTGATGCTGATCTCGAGGTGCTCGGCGATCTCGCGGTTGGTCATCCCGCGCGCGAGCATCTCCATCACCTGCTGCTCACGGGCGGTGAGCGCGCTGGCAGGGTGCCCGTCACCCGTCCTGAGTAATTCCTCGACCCCAGGGGGAATCACTTGCTCGCCGCGGCTGACCGCGCGGATCGCGGCCAGTAACACGTCAGGTTCCACGGCTTTATTAACGTAGCCGTGCGCTCCTGCCGCAATCGCGCGCGCTGCATAGCTCTGTTCCGTGTGCCAGGTGAGCACGACCACAAGGGGGGCCGTGTCCATCGGACGCATCTCCGTCAGTACATCGAAGCCAGAGCGGTCCGGCAGGC
>DASWOO010000727.1:0-8501 GCA_036404335.1 Kofleriaceae bacterium | reverse complement strand
GCGGCCTCGCCGAGCGGCCGCTCGTAGTCGAAGGTGACCGGGGTCGGCAGCACCGACATCGCGATCACGGTGACCGGGCAGTGCTGGGGGCCGACCGCCAGCGTGGCCTTGCCGGTGAAGGTCTTCTCCGTGAGCAGCTTGGGATCGACCTGGCCACCGTCGAGGAACGCGGCGGCCGCGGCCTCGCCCTGGTCGCGGCAGGCGATGCCGACCCGCACGGGGCCCTGCGAGTCGAGCTTGATGGTCAGACCGTCGGGGGCCTGCGCCGGCGGAAACACGAGCACGCCGTGCGGGAACACGGTGATCGGGATGCTGCGGGTCTCGCCCGGGCCGGCCGGGCCGTAGATGCCACGCGGCTTGCTGCCGAGCATGATGTGCGACAGGCCGTTGCACAGGTTCATGGTGATCGTCAGGCCCTTGGCGAGCTCCTTTGTCGACGACTTGGTGCCCTCCTCGGCGACCTGGTGCTCGCCCTGGCGGTCAGGATCGTGGCCGGTGGCGGTGCCGACCGCGCCGATCAGATCGGCCCACACGCTCTCGCGGTCGACGTCGATGTCGCCCCTGGGGGTGAGCGCGACGTCGGGCGTGGCGACCGGCGAGAGCCACAGCGTGCCGACGTGGGTCCTGGGATCATAGGCGACGTCGACCTCGCCGTCGATCTTCGCCGTGAGGTCGAACTTGACGTACTGCTGGACGTGGAACGTCGCGCCGGCCTTCTTCGACTCGCGATCGACCCACTCCCAGCCGCGGCCGGCGACCTCGACGTGGACGCGGGTGCCGTCGGGGACGATCTTGCAGTCGCGGATCCACACGTTGCCGATCACCGGCTCGCCGGGCGATTTCGCGCGCAGCGTGCGGAACTGGTGCTCGACGGCGGCGCAGGCCTTGGCCGAGGCGATCTCGGCGAGCATGATGCGCAGATCACGATCGCCGGCGGCACCCTTCACGATCGGCGGCAGCGGGGCCGCGACCGGCTCGGGAGCGGGCGCGGAGGCACACGCCGACGCGAGGACGGCGGCCAGGGACGTGACGGGTACGCGCATGCGGGCGGCACTGTGCACCCGATATGCCAGGGGGCTATTTGTCCCCGACGCCGGCCTCTTCGCCGGCCTCCTGCAGGTCGGCGATCACGCCGTCGAGCTCGTCCTCGGTCAGCTTGGAGTGGGCGCGGATCCCCTCGACCAGCTCGTCGACCGAGCCGCCGGTGTTCTCGAGGTTGGCGACGGCGCACCTGGGGTGCAGGTAGCCCGCGCCGCGGGTGACGTTCGCGCCGACCTCGAGCTCGCGCTCGATCGCGACGCGGTACGACGCCTTCTCGATCGGCTGCTCGCACAGCATGCACTTGGCGCGGCCGGTCGGCGCCTTGTCGACGTACGGGAACCCGGCCGGCTTGGCCGCGCCCTTCTTGCCGGCGTCGGCGAGCGCCGCGTCGAGCTCGGCGCGGTTGGGGATCTCGCCGGCGTACTCGGCGAGCGCGGGCGCGAGCTCGACCGGCAGCTTCTGCGCGGCGCACAGCAGGTGGTGCCACTGCAGGCTGGGCGTGTCGCTGAACTGGGTCTGCGCCTCGACGCCGAACCGGAGCTCGCCCTTGGCGATCGTCTTCTTGCAGGTGCGGCAGCTGGCGCGGCCTGACTTGGCTTCTTCGATCACGTTGGCCATGGCGCGCACACTATAACGGCATTGCCGCGGTAACGTACGCGGCGTGCCTCCTACGTCCCTGGCCCAGCGCTACCCGGTGATCGCCAGCCGCGTCGATCCGCGCGGCGAGGAGTTCCGCGCGAACGCGGCGGCGAACCGGGCCGCCGTCGACGTGCTGCGCGCGGCGCTGCACGAGGCGACCCTGGGCGGCGGCGACAAGTACAATGCGCGGCACAAGGCGGCGGGCAAGCTCCTGCCGCGCGAGCGGATCGAGCTGTTGCTCGACCGCGACGCGTACTTCCTCGAGCTGTGCGCGCTCGCCGGCCAGGGCGTGCCGGGCCACACGCCGGGCGCGGGCGTGATCGGCGGGGTCGGCGTGGTGTCGGGGGTCGAGTGCCTGATCACGGCCAACGAGTCGACGGTCAAGGGCGGCGCGGTCAGCGAGCTGACGGCGGTCAAGATGGCGCGGCTGTCCGAGATCGCCGAGCACAACCGGCTGCCGTCGATCTCGATGGTCGAGTCGGCGGGCGCAGACCTGCCGAGCCAGGCGAAGATCTTCGTGCCGGGCGGCCGCGGGTTTCGCGATCTGACCCGGCGGTCGCAGGCGAAGATCCCGACGATCTGCCTGGTGTTCGGCAGCTCGACCGCGGGCGGCGCCTACATCCCCGGGATGAGCGACTACGTGGTCATGGTGCAGCATCAGGCGCAGGTCTATCTCGCCGGCCCGCCGCTGGTGAAGATGGCGACCGGCGAGGACACCGACCACGAGCAGCTGGGCGGCGCCGAGATGCACGCGCGGGTGTCGGGCGTGGCCGATTACCTGGCCCGCGACGAGCGCGACGCGCTCCGGCTCGGCCGCGAGCTGGTCGCCCACCTCGAGTGGCAGAAGGCCGCGCGGCCGCTGCCGCGGGCGGTCGAGCCGCCGCGCCACGATCCCGAGGAGCTGCTCGGCATCGCGTCGCCTGACGTCAAGGTCCCGTTCGACCAGCGCGAGGTCATCGCCCGGATCGTCGACGGCTCGCGGTTCTCCGAGTTCAAGCCGCTGTACGGCCCGACCCTGGTCTGCGGCTGGGCCCACGTCCACGGCTTTCCGGTCGGCATCCTCGCCAACAACGGCATCCTGTTCCCCGAGAGCGCGCAGAAGGGCGCGCAGTTCATCGAGCTGTGCAACCAGAGCAGCGTGCCGCTGATCTTCCTGCAGAACATCACCGGCTTCATGGTCGGCCGAAAGGCCGAGCAGGACGGCATCATCAAGCACGGCGCCAAGCTCATCAACGCGGTGTCGAACTCGACGGTCCCGGCGATCACGATCATGACCGGCGCGAGCTACGGCGCGGGCAACTACGCGATGAGCGGCCGGGCCTACGCGCCGCGCTTCCTGTTCACCTGGCCCAACCACCGGATCGCGGTGATGGGCGGCAAGCAGCTGGCGGGCGTGCTCGACATCATCCAGCGCGAGGCCGCGGCCAAGCGGGGCGAGGCCGTCGACGAGGCCAAGCTCGGCGTGATGAAGGCGATGACCGAGGCGATGATCGACAAGGAGAGCGATCCCTACTTCGCGACCGCCCGGCTGTGGGATGACGGGATCATCGATCCGCGGGACACGCGCACGGTGGTCGCGATCGCGCTGTCGGCCGCCTATACCGCGCCTGTCCAGGGTACGACCTCGTGGGGTATATTTCGCCACTGACAGCGCGCCAGGAACGCGCGCTGTGCGCGTGCGCCCGGGCATATCCGGCGTGAGCAGCGATCATCGGTGAGACACTCGAAAGTTTGATTCCGCGAGGCGTTGGATTCGCCGCGTACGCCGCTAGGCTGGGGCGGCGATGTCGAGCGAGCCGAAGATCACGACGTCCGAGATACCGGGCCTTCCCGACACGCTGCGCCGGCGGGTGATCCTGCTGGCGGTGCGGCCGGAGGTCGACGGCGGACGTTATCCTGTCAAACGCGTCGTCGGCGAGTCGCTCGCCGTCGAGGCCGACCTGGTCGGCGACGGCCACGACGTGCTGCGCGCGGCGCTGCTCGATCTGGCGCCGGGCGCGAGCCAGTGGCGCGAGACCGAGCTGTTCCACGCCGGCAACGACGCGTGGCGCGCGTCGATCGCGCTGCCGGCGCTGGGCCGTCACCATTACACGGTGATCGCCTGGGTCGACACGTTCGCGACCTGGCGGCGCGGCCTCGAGCGCAAGGTCGCCGGCGGGGTCGACGTCTCGGTCGAGCTGCTCGAGGGCGCGCTGCTGATCGAGGACGCGCGGCGCCGGGTGCCGTCGCCGGCCGACGACGCGGTGCTGGCGCAGGCGATGACCGCGCTGCGGGCGCCGCTCGCCGCGGGCGAGGCGCCGGCGGGCAAGCTGGCCGCCGCCACCGACGACGTGCTCGCGGCGGTCATGGCGCGGCTGACCGATCGCTCGACCGCGACGCGCTACCGCCACGACCTCGAGGTCGTCGTCGAGCGGCCGCTGGCCCAGTGCTCGGCGTGGTACGAGCTGTTCCCGCGGTCGGCGCGCGGCGACGGAAAGCACGGCAGCCTGGCCGACACCGAGGCGCGGCTCGACTACATCGCCGAGCTCGGGTTCGACGTGGTCTACCTGCCGCCGATCCACCCGATCGGCCGCGCGTTCCGCAAGGGGCCGGATAACTCTCCCGACGCCGGGCCCGACGACGTTGGCAGCCCGTGGGCGATCGGCGGGCCGGAGGGCGGCCACACCGCGGTGCACCCGCAGCTAGGCACGCTCGCCGACTTCGACCGGTTCGTCGCCGCGGCCCATACCCGGCGGCTCGAGGTCGCGCTCGACATCGCGTTCCAGGCCTCGCCCGATCATCCGTGGGTCAAGGAGCACCCGAGCTGGTTCAAGGCCCGGCCGGACGGCTCGATCCAGTACGCCGAGAACCCGCCCAAGAAGTACCAGGACGTCTATCCGTTCGACTTCGAAAGCGCCGACTGGCGCGGGCTGTGGCAGGCGCTGCGCGACGTGTTCCTGTTCTGGGCCGGCCACGGCGTCCGGGTGTTCCGGGTCGACAACCCGCACACCAAGCCGATCCGGTTCTGGGAGTGGTGCCTCGCGCAGGTCCAGGCGCGCTACCCGGACGCGATCTTCCTCGCCGAGGCGTTCACCCGGCCCAAGCTGATGTACGCGCTCGCCCGCGCCGGGTTCTCGCAGTCGTACACGTACTTCACGTGGCGGACGACCAAGCCCGAGCTCGAGACCTACATGCGCGAGCTGGCGGACGTCGCCGAGATTTATCGCCCCAACTTCTGGCCCACCACGCCCGACATCTTCCCCGAGCACCTGGTCCACGGCGGGCGCGCGGCGTTCATCCAGCGCGTGGTGCTCGCCGGGACCCTGGCGAGCAACTACGGGATCTACGGCCCGGCGTACGAGCTCGGCGACCACGAGCCGCGGCCCGGGGTCGAGGAGCTGGCGCGCAACGAGAAGTATCAGATCCGGAGCTGGGACCTCGACCAGCAGGGCTCGATCCGCCACGTGATCGCGCGGCTGAACCAGATCCGGCGGGCGCACCCCGCGCTGCAGGCCAACCGAAACCTGCGCTTCCACCCGACCGACAACGAGCTGATCATCTGTTACTCCAAGGCGACCGAGGACCTCAAGGACGTGATCCTGGTGGTCGTCAACCTCGACCCGCACCACCGCCACAGCGCCTGGATCACCCTCGATCTCAAGGCGCTGGGCATCACCACCGATGACGGCTTCCAGGTCCACGATCTGCTGGGCGACGCGCGCTACAGCTGGCGTGGCGCTCGCACGTACGTCGAGCTCAACCCCGAACAGTCGCCCGCGCACATCTTCGAGCTGCGTCGCTTCGTCCGCAGCGAGAATCACTTCGAGTATTTCCTATGACTGATACCGCCGTTCCCCTCGCCGATGATCCGTTGTGGTTCAAAGACGCGATCATCTATGAAATCCACATTCGTGCGTTCCAGGACTCCAATGGAGACGGGATCGGCGACATCAACGGACTGATCGAGCGCCTCGATTACCTGAGCGACCTCGGCGTCACCGCGCTGTGGCTGCTGCCGTTCTATCCGTCGCCGCTCAAGGACGGCGGGTACGACATCGCCGACTACACCGGCGTCCACGACAGCTACGGCACGCGCGAGGACTTCGCGCGGTTCCTCCAGGAGGCGCACAGGCGCGGCCTGCGGGTGATCACCGAGCTGGTGCTCAACCACACCTCGTCGGAGCACCCGTGGTTCCAGGCGGCGCGCCACGCCCCGCCGGGCAGCCCGGAGCGCGAGGTCTACGTGTGGAGCGACACGCCGGACAAGTACGTCGACACCCGGATCATCTTCAAGGACTACGAGACCTCGAACTGGTCGTGGGATCCGGTCGCCAAGGCGTACTACTGGCACCGGTTCTACGCGCACCAGCCCGACCTCAACTTCGATAACCCGGCGGTCCACGACGCGCTGTTCAAGGTCATCGACTTCTGGATGGACATGGGCGTCGACGGCGTCCGGCTCGACGCGGTGCCGTACCTGTTCGAGCGCGAGGGCACCAGCTGCGAGAACCTGCCCGAGACCCACGGGTTCCTGAAGCAGCTGCGCACGCACATCGACGGCAAGTACAAGAACCGCATGTTGCTCGCCGAGGCCAACCAGTGGCCGGCGGACGCCGCGGCGTACTTCGGCGACGGCGACGAGTGCCACATGAACTTCCACTTTCCGCTGATGCCGCGGATGTTCATGGCGCTCGAGACCGAGGACTCGTTCCCGATCATCAACATCCTCAAGCGCACCCCGAAGATCCCGGAGTCGTGCCAGTGGGCGACGTTCCTGCGCAACCACGACGAGCTGACGCTCGAGATGGTGACCGACGAGGACCGCGACACGATGTACCGCGGCTACGCGGCCGAGCGCGCGGCGCGGATCAACCTCGGCATCCGCCGCCGGCTCGCGCCGCTGCTCGGCGTGCGCCGCAAGATCGAGCTGATGAACGCGCTGCTGCTGTCGCTGCCCGGGACGCCGGTCCTGTACTACGGCGACGAGATCGGCATGGGCGACAACATCTACCTCGGCGATCGCGACGGCGTCCGCACGCCGATGCAGTGGAGCGCCGACCGCAACGGCGGGTTCTCGCGCGCCAACCCGCAGCGGCTGTACCTGCCGACGATCATCGATCCCGACTACCACTACGAGGCGATCAACGTGGACGCGCAGCAGCGCGTGGCGTCGTCGCTCTTGTGGTTCATCAAGCGCACGCTCGCCAAGCGCAAGGAGCACCGGCTGTTCGGCCGCGGCTCGATCGAGTTCATCGCCACCGACAACCCGCGCGTGCTGGCGTTCGTGCGCGAGCTCGAGGGTGAGGCCGTGCTGGTCGTGGCCAACCTGTCGCGCTTCGTCCAAAGCGTGCGGCTCAACGCCGAGAAGCTCAAGGGCATGATCCCCAGCGAGCTGTTCGGCCGGATCAAGTTCCCCGAGATCACCGAGCAGCCGTACTTCCTGTCGATGGGCCCGTATGACTTCTTCTGGCTCGGCCTGGCCCAGCCGCAGGCGCAGACCGCGGGCGAGGACCGGCCGCTCCTGACCGTGCGCGGCAGCTGGACCGCGCTGCTCGAGCCAGCGCGGCGCACCCAGCTGGCGAAGGTGCTGCTCGAGTACGTGACCCAGCGCCGGTGGTTCCGCAGCAAGGCGCGGACCCGCAAAAACGTGGCGATCACCGACGTGCTGATGTTCGACGCCAACGCGCGCTACGCGATCGTGCTGCTGAACATCGAGTACGACCAGGGCGCGGCCGAGACCTACGTGCTCCCGGTGCTGTACGCCGAGGAGGCCGCGCAGGCCAACGAGGCGTCGCGGACCGCCGGCCAGATGATCGCGCGGGTCGACCTGACCGACGTCGCCGAGCGCGGCACCGTCCACGGCGTGCTCTACGACGCGCTGTGCTCGGACGCGTTCAACACCGCGCTGCTCGGCGCGATGACGTCCGGCACCGGCGCGACCGGCCGCGCGGGCAAGCTCGCCGGCAGCGCGTTCCCGGCGCTGCAGGAGGTGGCGAGCGACGTCGCGCTCACGCCGCGCGCGACCGCGGTCGATCAGAGCAACAGCGGCGTGGTCTACGGCGACAAGTTCATGCTCAAGCTGTTCCGCGCGGTCGAGGAGGGCCCGAGCGCCGAGTACGAGGTCGCGCGGTTCCTGGCGACCAACGCGCCGGATTATCGCGGCGTGCCGCGGCTCGCCGGCGTGCTCGAGTACCGCCGGCCCGATGGCGAGCCGAGCACGCTCGGCACGCTGTTCCAGTTCGTGCCCAACCAGGGCGACGCGTGGCCGCTGGCGCTCGACGCGATCACCCGGTTCTTCGACCGCGTGCTCGCCGACGAGAGCCGGCCCGAGGCGCCGCCGGTCGGCGTCGGCAACTTCGTCGAGCTGTCCAAGGTCCCGCTGTCGGACCAGATCGTCGACTGGATCGGCCCGTTCCTCGACCGCGCGCGGCTGCTCGGCCGGCGGACGGCGGAGCTGCACCTGCGGCTCGCGACCTCGACCCGCGACCCGCTGTTCGCGGCCGAGCCGTACGACATCATGCACCAGCAGTCGATCTACGGCTCGGCGGTGGCCTACGCCGCGCGGACGTTCGATCTGGTGCGCGGCAAGCTGTCGAGCCTGTCGCCGGAGAACCGCGAGGTCGCCGACCGCGTGCTCGCGAAGGAAGGCGAGCTCGACCGGGTGTTCTCGCGGATCACGCGGCGCCGGATCGACGTGGTCCGGACCCGGACGCACGGCGACTACCACCTGGGCCAGGTGCTGTGGACCGGCGACGACTTCGTGATCATCGACTTCGAGGGCGAGCCGGGGCGGCCGCTGTCGCAGCGCCGGTTCAAGCGCAGCCCGCTGCGCGACGTCGCCG
>DASWOO010000726.1:0-2852 GCA_036404335.1 Kofleriaceae bacterium | reverse complement strand
CGCGAGGACGGCGATGCAGCACAGCGAGAGCCAGCTGACCCGCTGGTCGCCGCTGCCGGTGTTGGCCCAGGACAGCTCGGAGGTGATGCCCAGCAGGTAGCGCGCGCCGACGAACACGACGCCCCGCCACGCGTACCCGATCGCCGACGGCAGCAGCGGGATGGCGCCGAACGCCGTGGCGTTGAACGCCACGAAGAACAGGCACGACAGCGTCCAGAACACGGCGCCGATGCGCAGCGCCAGGCCGCGCGACCAGCTCGGCGGTTCGCCGCGTTCGGAGCGAGGATCGGAGAGGGGAGCGGTGAGGGACACGACAGCGACCTCCATCGGACGCCATGGGCCAGCAAGCGGAAGGCCAGCGCGGAGGCAGCGTAACTCGGTGAACCGCGCGGTGGGGCGGGCCGCGACCGCGGATGCGCGCATGTTCGCCCCGTGTTCCGCCCGTGTTCCGGTGTTCCACCCGGGCTACGCGGTCGCCGGCTGGCCGTCGGTGAGCGCGTCTGCGATCGCGGCGAGCAGGGTGTCGCGATCGAACGGCTTGGCGACGAACCGGCGCGGGTCGATCGGCGCGCCGGGGTGGAACCCGGACATGAACACGACCTGCAGGCGGGGCCGGGCGGCGGACAGCTCGCGCCACAGGTCCTGGCCGGTCATGCCGGGCATGACCATGTCGGTGACGAGCAGGTCGATGTCGCCGGTGAGCTGGGCGGCCTGGGCGAGGGCGTCGGCGCCCGATGCCGCGGCCAGGGTCTGGTAGCCGGCGCGGCGCAGCATGCGCTCGACCATGCGGCGCAGGTCGTCGTCGTCGTCGACGACCATGACGGTCGCCTGGCCGCTCGGCGCCGGGCGCGCCGGCCGGACGTCGGGCTCGGGCAGGCGATCGGTCTCGGGCAGGTAGACCCGGAACGTCGTGCCGGCGCCGGCCGCGCTGGTCACCGCGATCTCGCCGTGGGCCTGGCTGACGATCGCGTGGACGGTGGCGAGGCCCAGGCCGCTGCCCTGGGCCTGGCCCTTGGTGGTGAAGTACGGCTCGAAGATGTGGGCCTGGACCTCGGACGCCATGCCGCTACCGGTGTCGGTGACCTCGAGCAGGGCGTAGCCGCCCGCCGGCAGCTGGGCGACCGCGCCGGGGCTGAGCTGGCAGCGCGACAGCCGGAGCTGGATCCGGCCGGCGTCGGTGATCGCGTCGCGCGCGTTGACCACGAGGTTGACGACGATCTGCTCGAGCTGGGCGCCGTCGATCAGCACGCAGGGCACGTTGTCGCCGACCTCGGTGGTCAGCTCGACGCGCTCGCCCAGCGTGCGGCGCAGCATCCGGCCGAGGTTCTTGATCAGGATCGAGGCGTCGACGACCTTGGGCGTCACCAGCTCGTGGCGGCTGAACAGCAGCAGTTGCCGCGTCAGCTGGCTGGCGCTGGTCGCGGCGCGGACGATGGTCTGGATGTCGGCGCGCACGCTGTCCTCGACGCTGTCCTCGACCATGTTGGCGTAGGTGACGATCACCGATAGCAGGTTGTTGAAGTCGTGGGCGATGCCGCCGGCGAGCTGGCCGACCAGCGAGATCCGATCGCGGTGCGCGGCCGCGGTCAGCTGGGCGAGCTCGTCGGTGTTGTCGGACACGACCACGACGGTCTCGCCGTCGTCGCGCGCGCGCTGGGTCGTGATCTCGAGCGCCCGCCCGGCGACCGAGACCTGCAGCCGCTGGTCGATGCCGCGCAGCTGATCGCACGCGATCCCGGCGATCGCGGCGACCTCGGTGCCGCGCTCGATCGCGCCGAGCAGCCCGGCCCGCGACGCGACCCAGGTGTTGGCGATCCGGACCCGGCTGCCCCGGTCGAGCACGACGATGCCGATCGGCAGGTCGCGGACCACGCGCTCGAGGTGCCGCCACTCGTCGTCCGCCGCGGCCCGGACCTGGCGGACCAGCATCGCGTTCTTGATCGCCAGCGCCGCCTGGTTGGCGATCACCGAGAGCAGCTCGAGGTCGCGCGCCTGGAACGCGTTGATGTCGGCGCGCGAGTCGAGCTGGATCACGCCGAGCAGCTCGACGTCGTCGGCCCGGAACAGCAGCGGCGCCGCCATCAGCGAGCGCACCGCGTGGACGCCGAGGCTGGCCGAGCGCTGCAGCGCGATGTCGGCGTCGATCTCGGCGCTGAGGTGCGGCTCGTGGGTGTTCATGACCACGCTGACCACGGTGGTCGACAGCGCGAAGTGCGACTCCGAGCCGTCGCGCTCGCGGGCCACCGTGAGGATCGGCGTCTTGCTCGGCGTCTGGTTGGGCCGGAACAGCGCGATCGCGCCGCGGTCGGCGGCGAGCAGCTGGAAGCAGGTGTCGAGCACGCGGCCGATCACCTTGGTCAGGTCGTGCTCGACGCCGATCGCCCGGCTGAGCTCGGCGATCGCGCGCAGCCGGGTCAGCTCGTCGATCCGGCTCGAGGCCTGGGCGCCGAACGCCGGGATCGGCGAGCTCGCCACCGCGAACGGCTGGTTGTGGAACCGCATGCGTGCCGGGCCGATCAGCAGCTCGTCGCCCTCGTGCAGCTCGATCTCGTTGACCTGGCGCTCGCCGACGAACGTGCCGCGCCGGCTGCCGAGGTCGCGCAGCCGGTACGCGCCGGTCACGTCGCGGATGATCTCGGCGTGGCTGGTCGACACCATCGGATCGTCGACGCAGATATCGCACCTGCGATCCCGGCCGATCGACGTCCGCTCGCGCAGCTGATAGCGGTGATCCGTCCCGACCTCGACAAGCGTCGCCACGCGCTCAGGATATCGCGCTCAAGATTACAGCGGTGGTAATTCCGTGATGATCCGGACTGCGCCATTGAATCCATCCCCACAGGAAGATTTCG
>DASWOO010000725.1:0-15476 GCA_036404335.1 Kofleriaceae bacterium | reverse complement strand
TGCATCGCCAGGTCGTGCTGCTGTCGATCATGACCGAGAACGTGCCGTTCGTGGTCGGCAACTCGTCCTTGACCGTGCGCGACCTCGGCCACGGCTTCTTCCGCGTGCTGTCGCGCGTCGGGTTCATGCAGCAGCCCAACGTGCCCAAGATCCTCGGCCGCTGCGAGCGCCAGGGCCTGGTCGTCGACATCGCCGACACGACGTACTACCTGGGCCGCCAGACGCTGCTCACCACCGGCAAGGCGCGGGTCGCGCGCTGGCGCAAGATCCTGTTCTCGTTCCTGGCCAAGAACTCGCGCGCCCCGACCGAGTTCTTCAACCTGCCGCCCAACCGCGTCGTCGAGCTGGGCCTGCAGATCGAGCTGTAAGCCGCGCCTACGAGGCGCGGGATTCTAGGGCCGCGAGCCGGACCGGCGCCGACGGCTGCAGCATCGACAGCTGGCGCAGCCGCTCGGTGGCAAACGCGCCCGCCAGGTCCTCGTACATCGTGCGCGGCGCGTGGCGGCGCAGCGCCGGCAGCAGGTAGCGCTCCTCCTGCCCGGCGTGGTGATTCACCAGCTCGCGCAGGTGCAGGGCTCGATCGCGGAACGTCTGCGCGCCCGTCCGCGCGCCGACCAGCGCCGACAGCGCGCCCTCCTGCGCGAGGTGCGCGGCGCGGGCCTGCGCGACCAGCGTGTCCAGCGCCGTGATCATCTCGAACCGGCCCAGCACGATGTCCTCGGCTTCGGCGTGGGCCGTCAGGCCGAGCCGGACGCCATCGAGCGAGCTGCGCAGCTCGACCACGCTGGCGCTGGGCTCGAGGAGCTGGGTCAGCTCCTTCTGCAGGTCGACGTGATCACGCTGCAACAGGGTGAGGAAGTCCGTCGGCATTGGACGAGCGAAGTGCAGTGGCGATGCCTGGATAGCCAAGCGTGCCGGGTCTCACCTTGCGACCTCACATGTCGCCTCCTTTGCTCCGGATGCATGTCGCCGCGGGGCGCTCGGCGCCCGCGTGCCGTCACGCCGCGTGCGCCCTGCACCGCCAGTCGGAAACCGCCCGATGCGTGATCGTCGGTCGCTGTGGGATATGCTCGAGCGGTGAGCCGAGCCTGGCGCCGCTTCGCGCGCAACCGGGGCGCCGTGGTCGGCGCGGTGATCGTGCTCGCCTTGCTCGCGACCGCCGCGCTCGCGCCCTCGTTCACCGCGCGCGATCCGCTCGCGGCCGATGTCGACCACGGGCTGACCGCGCTCGGCGCGCCGCTGCCGGCCTCGTCCGCCGCGCCGCTCGGCACCGATCCGCTGGGCCGCGACGAGTGGGCCCGGATCGCCGCCGGCGCGGCGTCGTCGTTGTCGATCGCCGGGCTGGCGACCCTGATCGCGCTGGGCCTCGGCCTCGGCGTCGGCCTGGTCGCGGGCTACGCCGGCGGCGCCGTCGATCAGCTGCTGATGCGCGCGGTCGATCTGATGCTGGCGCTGCCGTTCGTGCTGGTCGCGATCCTGCTCGCCGCCGTGCTGCGCAGCTCCGCCCTGGCCTCGGCGCACGCGCCGGTCTACCTGACGCTCGGCGCGCTCGGCTGGATGCCGCTCGCGCGCGTGATCCGCGGCAAGGCGCGCGGCCTGATGGCCAGCGAGATGATCACCGCCGCCCGCACGCTCGGCGCGTCGCCCGCGCGGATCATCGCGCGCCACCTGCTGCCCAACCTCGCGGGCCTGGCGCTCTCGGTCGCCGTGTTCGGCCTCGCGCAGAACCTGCTCGCCGAGGCGGTCCTGTCGTACGTCGGGCTCGGCCCGCCGCCGCCGGCCGCGAGCTGGGGCCACATGCTGTACGAGGGCCGCGCGTACTACCGGATCGCGCCGCACCTGGTGGCCGCGCCCGGCCTCGCCATCCTCGCCGCGGTTGCCGGCTTTCACCTGCTCGGCGATGGCCTGCGCGACGCGCTCGACCCGCGGGACGCCTCGCGATGACCCGCGCCTGGCGGATCGCGCTGCTCGGGCTGCTCGGCCTCCTCGCCGCCTGCAGCCCGCCCGATCGCGGCCCCCGGTTCCGCCCCGCCGGCCAGACCGCGCCGCGCCGCGGCGGCCGGTTGCGCCTGTCGATCGCCGGCAGCGTCCAGTCGCTCGACCCGACCGTCGCGTACGACGAGCTGTCGTTCTACGCGCTGCACGCCCTGTTCGACACCCTGGTCGACTACGCCCCCGACTCGCTGGCGGTGATCCCGCGGCTCGCCGCGCGCTGGGAGATCTCGGCCGACGGCACGCGCTACACGTTCTGGCTGCGGCCCGGCGCCGCGTTCCACGACGGCGCGCCGATCACCGCCGCGCACGTCAAGCTCGGCCTCGAGCGCGCGCTCAAGACGCCCGGCTCGCCGTTCGCGGCCTACCTGACCGACCTCGCCGGCGCCCAGGCGGTGATCGACCGGACGACCGCCGACTGCGCCGGGATCACCGCGGCCGGCGACCGGCTCGACCTCCAGCTCGTGCGCCGCAACCCCGGGTTCCTCGCGATGCTGGCGATGCCGTTCGCGACCCCGCAGCGCGGCGAGCGCAGCCCCGACCAGCGCCGCACCCAGCCCGACGCCACCGGCCCCTACGAGCTCGCGCGCTGGGACGAGGGCAACGAGCTGGTGCTGCGCCGAAACCCGCACGCCGCCGATCCGACCCGCGGCTACCTCGACGAGATCGTGATCCGCGAGAACGTGCCGCGCGATCTGCAGTTCCAGCTGTTCGAGCGCGGCGAGCTCGACACCGCCGACAAGCTCGCCGCGCCCGACTACCTCTACGTCATCACCGAGCCGGCGTGGCAGCCGTACCTGCACCGCGTCACCACGCTCAACACCCTGGGCTCGCGGATCAACGTCACCGCGCCGATCCTCGCCGACCGCCGGGTCCGCCAGGCGCTCAACTACGCGCTCGACAAGGCGCACACCGCGCGCCTGCTGAGCGGCACGACCACGCCTTCGCACGGCATGCTGCCGCCCGGCATGCTCGGCCGCGATCCGGACCTCGCGCCCTACCCGCACGACGTCGCCCGGGCGCGCGCGCTGCTCGTCGAGGCCGGCTACCCGACCGGCGTGGACCTCGACTACGTCACCGTCCAGGACGAGGAGACCGAGAAGCTCGCGGCGTCGCTGCAGGCCGACCTCGCCGAGGCCGGCATCCGGCTCCACCTGCGCGTGATGTCGCTCGAGGCCTGGCAGGCCGCGGCCGCCCAGCCCGATGGCCCGCCGCTTTCGTTCGGCTCGTGGATCGCGGACTTCCCCGATCCGATCAACTTCCTCGACGCCAAGTTCCACTCCAAGGCGATCCGGCCGGCGGACTCGAACAACGACTCGTTCTACGCCAACCCCGCGCTCGATCGCCTGCTCGACGCCGCGCACGACGAGCTCGAGCCGGATCGCCGCGCGGCGCTGTACCGCCGGGCCGAGCGCATCCTCTACGACGACGCGCCGTGGATCTGGGACTACCACCGGGTGGAGACCGAGATCACCCAGCCCTATGTCCGGGGCCCAGTCAGCCACCCGATCTGGATCCGCGATTACACCCGGACCTGGCTCGATCTGGGACCCGACGGTCAACCGGTGCCCCGATGATGACGCCGAGGACCGTGCTGCGCCGGCTCGGCTGGACCGCGCTGGTCATCTGGTTCGCGGTCACCGCGACCTTCGTCATGGTCGCCGCGATCCCGGTCGATCCCGCGCGCACCCTGCTCGGCCCGCACGCCGACGCCGACAGCCTCGCCCGGGTCCGCGCCGACTACTGCCTCGACCGCGGCCTCGCCGGCCAGTACGGCTGCTGGCTCGCCCGGCTCGCGCGCGGTGACCTCGGCCAGAGCTATCGCAGCCACCGCCCGGTCGCCGAGATCCTCGCCGCGCGGATCGGCCCGACCGCCGAGCTCGCGCTCGCCGCGATCGCCCTGCAGCTCGCGCTCGGCGTGCCGCTCGGCATCCTCGCCGCCACCCGCCGCGGCCGCTGGCCCGACCTGGCCGCCGGGCTCGCCGGCGTGATCGGCCAGAGCGCGCCGCCGTTCTTCGTCGGCACCGTGCTGCTCTATCTGGTCGGCTACCGCCTGGGCTGGCTGCCGCTCGGCGGCCACGGCGCCGGCGGGCTCGATCGCCTCGCCCACCTCGTGCTGCCCGCGGTCACGCTCGCCGCCGCCGGCGTCGCCTACTACAGCCGCGTCGTGCGCGGCGAGCTGATCGACGTGCTCGCCGAGGACTACGTGCGCACCGCGCGCGCCAAGGGCCTGCCCGAGCGCCTCGTCGTCGGCCGCCACGCGCTGCGCAACGCGCTCGGCCCGCTGGCGTCGCTGGTCGGCGTCGATCTCGGCGTGCTGCTCGGCGGCGCGGTCGTGATCGAGACGATCTTCGGCTGGCCCGGCCTGGGCCGCGAGCTGCTCCAGGCGGTGCTCGAGCTCGATCTGCCGCTGATCGCCGGCCTGGTGATCGCCGCCGCGGTCGCGATCGCGCTCGCCAACCTGATCGCGGACCTGATCGCGGTCTGGCTCGATCCGCGGCTGCGATGATTCATCTGGCGTTCACGCTCGCGGCGCCATACTGACCCGATGGACAACCGGGCCCGAGCCCGTCACTTCGTGATCCTGCTGGGCTGGGTCAGCCTGTTCGCCGACCTGTGCTACGAGGGCATGCGCGGCGCGATCGGCGGCTACCTCGCGCTGCTCGGCGCGAGCGCGACCGCGGTCGGCGTGGTCGCCGGCACCGGCGAGGCGCTGGGCTACGGCCTGCGCTACGTCTCGGGCGCCATCGCCGATCGCACCGGCCGCTACTGGGCGCTGACCATCGCCGGCTACGCCACCAACCTCATCGCCGTGCCGCTGCTCGCGGTCGCCGGCAGCTGGCCGCTGGTCGCCGCGCTGGTCGGCCTCGAGCGGCTCGGCAAGGCGGTGCGCTCGCCCGCCAAGTCGACGCTGACGTCGTTCGCCGGCGCGGACCTCGGCGCCGGCAAGGCGTTCGCGATCAGCGAGGCGATGGATCAGCTCGGCGGGCTCGCCGGGCCGCTGGTCGTCGCCGGCATCCTGGCGTGGCGCGGCGAGACCATCTCGGGCTACGCGTGGGCGTTCTGCGCGCTGGCGGTGCCGGCGGCGATCACGATCGGCGTGCTGCTGCGCGCCCGCCAGCTCTACCCCGACCCGCGGTCGCTCGACACCGGGCCGGACGAGCACGGCGCGCTCGGCCCGCGCTACCGGCTCTACCTCGTCGGCATCGCGCTGATCGCGATCGGCCTCGCCGACTGGCCGCTGCTCGCCTACCACCTGGGGACCCAGCACCTGCTGTCCGGCGCGTGGCTGCCGGTCGCGTACTCTGCGGCGATGGCGGTCGACGGCATCGCCGCGGTCGCCGCCGGCTACCTGTTCGATCGCGCGCGCGGCCGCGGGCGGACCGGCGCCGGCGTGATCGCCGCGTTCACCTGCGCTGGCGTCGCGTATGCGCCGCTCGTGCTGTCCGCCGATCGGAGCACGGCGTATCTGGCGATCCTCGGCATCGCGCTCTGGGCGATCACCCGGGCGGCGACCGAGTCGATCGGGAAAGCCCTGATCGCGGCGATCGTCCCGCGCGGCGAGCGTGGCCGAGCCTACGGGTTGTATTACGTGGTGTGGGGTGGCGCGTGGTGGGCCGGCAGCATCGCGCTCGGCGCGCTCTACGATCACAGCCACGTCTACGCGGGCGGCTTTGCGGCCGTTGCGCTGTTGCTCGGCGCGATCGTCGTCGGCCTGTCGTCGCGATCCAGGTGGTTCACGTGATGCATTACATCCGCACGTGGACGGCACTCGTCGGTGGATCTCCAGGAGCTTGCGTAAGGATCGCGCGATGTTCGCGCGTGCCACGACGCACCCCTGTGCGCCGACGCGCGTCTGCCTCTACCCGGGAGCATCCATGCAGATCGCGACGACGTTCCGTGACATGACGCCGAGTCCGGCGCTGCAGGCAGCGGTCGAGCGCTGGAGCGAGCGGCTCGATCACCTCGCCGCGCGCATCGTCAGCTGTCATGTGGCGGTGGAAAAGCCGCACCGGCACCACACGCACGGCTCCGGCTTTCGCGTCACGTTGACCCTCACGGTGCCGGGCGCGAGCATCGCGGCCTCGCGCGATCACCTCGATCCGTACGTCGCCGTCGCCGATGCGTTCCGCGCCGCGCGCCGCCAGCTGGTCCATCACATCGAAGGCCAGCGCACGTTCGTCAAGCCGCCCCTGATTGATCTGTCGATCGACCTCGCCGGCGACCTGGCGGCCTATCGCGCGCCGCTGCGCTACGCCGCGGCCAAGTAAGCCCGCGCGCCGCGCTATGCTGCGCGGATGCCGTGCGTGCTGTTCCTCGATGACGACCACCAGCGCCACGGCCTGTTCCGGGCCCAGATCGAACAGCGCGGCTACGCCCGCCGGTTCCAGATGCTCTACGCGTTCAGCGCCGAGCAGGCGATCCAGGCGCTGCGCGACCACGAGGGCGACATCCTTCAGGCGTTCCTCGACCACGATCTGTCGGAGGACGACATCATGGTCGCGGTCGGCGCGCCGTCGAAGGTCCCGACCGGCATGACCGTGGTCGATCACATCCTGACGATGAAGCGGCCGCCGACCGCCGTCGTGGTCCATTCGTACAACCAGGTCGCGGCGATCGAGATGTGCGCGCGGCTGGCGTCGCTCGGAACGATCGATGTCAAGCGCATCCCGTTCGCGAGCATGCTGCAGCAGCTGAGCTGACCAGGCCTTGGCCCAACATGGGCGCCAGGGCCTCGGTCACCCGCCTCGCCAAACCCGCTTCACGAACTAACCATCCGAGTCCGTTTGGCTAATTTCGCGTAGTCGGCGCTTGATTTGAAATTGAAAATGCTTTTCAATCTCCGTCAAGATGCCCTGCCGGTTCCCCCTGCTCGCGCTCGTGGTGCTCGCGCCGCTGACGGCGGCCTGCGGCGGTGCTTCGGACGGCTCGGCCCCGGACGACGCCGGGGAGGCCGATGCCTCGCCGAGCCTGGTCCACGCGTCCGACGTGCCGATCGACGGCCTGTCGAAGGACGACATCGCCAAGTTCAACGACGGCGACGCGCTGTTCGATCTGCCGTTCCGCCCGGCCGACGGGCTCGGCCCGCTCTACATCCGCACCGCGTGCGGCTCGTGCCACCAGGAGGGCTCGCGCGGCCCCGGCCTGGTCAAGAAGATGGCGATCGTCGAGGCCGATGGCGTGACCCCCGCCGCCGATCAGTCGGCGCTGGCCTACGGCCACACCATCCGGGACGGCCTGACCTCCGGCGCGACCCGGCCGATCGAGGCCCCGCCGGCCAACGCCAGCGTCCTGGTCACGCTCCGGGTCGGGCCGCCGGTGCTCGGCCGCGGCTACCTCGAGGCCGTCGACCAGGCCGAGCTCGCGCGGGTCGAAGGCGAGCAGGCCCGGCGCGGCGACGCGATCCACGGCGTCCGCAACCACGTGACGTTCGCCTCGGTCGCCAACCCCGACCAGACGTTCGACACCTACCAGCAGAACGACAAGGTGATCGGCCGGTTCGGGCTCAAGGCCCGGGTCGCGACGCTCGACGACTTCGCCGCCGACGCGTTCCAGGGCGATATGGGCCTGACCACGCCGATGCGGCCGACGGAGCTGGCCAACCCCGAGGGCCTGACCGACGACCAGCGCGCCGGCGTCGACCTCGACATCGACCACGTCAACCGCGTCACGTTCTACATGCGGCGCATCGCGATCCCGCGCCGGGTCGGGCTGACCGATCAGGGCCGCGCGCTGTTCGAGCAGGTCAGCTGCGCCGCGTGCCACGCGCCGACGATGCACACCCGCAGCGATTATCCGATCGCGCAGCTCGCGAACATCGACGCGCCGATCTACACGGACCTGCTGCTCCACGACATGGGCCCCGCGCTCGCCGACGGCCAGACCGACGGCACCGCGACCTCGCCCGGCTGGCGGACCGCGCCGCTGATCGGCCTGCGGTTCGCCCGGACCTACCTCCACGACTCGCGCGCGCACAGCGTCACCGAGGCCGTCCTCGCCCACGCGGGCGAGGCCGCCGGCGCCGTGCAAGCGTTCCAGGCGCTGTCGGCCGACGACCAGCGCGCCCTCATCGAATTTGTCGAAGCCTTGTGAAAGAGATCCCATGAAGCATCTTGTTAGCTCCGCCCTGCTGCTCGCGTCCACCTGCTCGCTGGTCGCGTGCAGCGACGACAAGAAGACCGACGCCGACTACCAGGCCGAGATCGTCGTCTCGATCCACGACTCGATCGAGACCGACCTCGCCGATCTGGTCAAGGCCGCGCAGGATCTCCAGGCCGCGGCGCCGACCCACACGTGGAGCGCGACCGCCGACGCCGCCGCGATCGCCGCGATGAAGGATGCGTGGAAGCGCACCCGCGTCGCCTACGAGCACGTCGAGGGCGCGACCGCGCCGCTCTACGGCAACCTCGACTATACGATGGACGCCCGCTACGACGACTACCTGAACCAGGACGGCGGCGACACCTACTTCTTCGATGACACCGGCGTCACCGGCATGCACGGCATCGAGCGCATCCTGTACGCGCCCGGCATCCGCAGCGAGGTCCTCGACTTCGAGGAGGACCTGCCCGGCTACAAGGCCGCGGCGTGGCCGGTGACCGACGCCGAGGCGAACGACTTCAAGACCAAGCTGTGCGGCAAGCTGATCTCCGACGCGATGAACCTGCACGACTCGTGGAAGCCGGCCGCCGCCGACCTCGCCCAGGCGTACGCGGGCCTCGTCGGCCTGATGAACGAGCAAAAGGAGAAGGTCAACCTCGCCGCCACCGGCGAGGAGGAGTCGCGCTACGCCAACGTGACCCTGTTCGACCTGCGCAACAACCTCGAGGGCACGCAGAAGATCTACGCGCTGTTCCAGCCGTGGGCGCAGTCAAAGGCCGACGGCGTGGACGCCGACGTCAAGATCGAAGCCAAGTTCGCCGCGCTCAAGGCGCAGTACGACGCCGACGCGGGCGACGCGCTGCCCACCGTCCCGGACGACTGGAGCAACGACATGCCGACCACGGCCAACCTGGCGACCCCGTTCGGGATGCTGTGGAACACCGTGCACCAGGACGTGGACCCCAACGCCGACAGCTCGGTCGTGTTCCAGATGAACAAGATCGCGGTCGCGCTGGGCTATCCGCAGTTCGTTGAAGGAGAGTAACGGCATGAAGCGCGTGGTCCTGCTGGCGATGATCGCCAGCTCGTTCGTGGCATGTGGCGGCAGCGGACCTGCGGGGCCGGACACCGACGGCGGCGCGTCCGGTGAGTTCATCGCGTTCACGACCACGTTCGAGCCGTTCCGGACCTGGACCAGCTTCCACAGCGACGGTCCGCCCGACGATGGCACCTACACGCCCGACGTGCTCGGGCCACGCACCCAGTACATCAACAAGCTGCCGCCGTCGGGCTCCAAGGAGTTTCCGATCGGCACGGTGATCGTCGAGGTCCGCGAGAACGGCACCGGCAACATCTTCGGTGCGGTGAAGCGCGGCAATCACTTCAACCAGACCGGCGCGGCGAACTGGGAATGGTTCGATATCTTCGAGAACCCCGTCTCGATCCACTGGCGCGGGCTCGGACCGCCGGCCGGCGAGAAGTACGGCGGCGATCCCAACGGCGGCTGCAACGCATGTCACATCGCGTGCGGCCTGATGAATGACTACGTTTGCTCGTCGAAGCTGCAGCTCGCCTCGTTCTGAGTCGCGAAGCTCGCCACCGGATCTTATGAAATCTGTCTTTGTCCTGATCGCGCCGGCGCTCGCCGCGCTCTCGTCGACCGCGCACGCCAACCCGCGCGCGCTGCCGTTCACGTACACCACCGACACGCTGCCCGCGGGCGGCGTCGAGGTCGAGCAGTACGTCGATCTCGATCCGCTGGTCGCGCAGAACGCGATCACCGGCGCGCGCCAGTGGTACGTGCCGAGCGCGTTCCTGACCGAGATCGAGATCGGCATCGCCGAGCGCCTCGAGCTCGGCCTGTACATGACGTACACGCCCGGCGGCGGCGACCTGGTGTCCAACAAGGCGCTGTTCCCCGGCGAGGGCAGCGGCCTCAAGCAGCGGCTGCGCTACATCTTCGCCAACCCGGGCGAGTGGCCGGTCGACGTCGGCGTCTACGGCGAGCTGGTCGAGAGCGAGCGCGAGGTCGAGCTCGAGGGCAAGATCCTGCTGCAGAAGCGGTTCGGCAACCTGCGCATCGCGGCCAACGTGTCGAGCGAGTACGAGCTCTACTTCGACCACCAGCGCGAGTACGTGCTGAATCCGTCGGCGGGCGCGACCTACGAGATCACGCCGAGCTTTCACCTCGGCCTCGACTTCTGGATGCGCGGCGAGTACCCGATGAACCCCAAGCCGGCGAGCCGCACGTTCGGCCTCGGGCCCGCGTCGTACCTGGGCCCGGCGATGATGCTCAACTTCGGCAAGCTCTGGTGGGCGGTCGGCGTCTACGGCCGCGTGTCCGATCCGTCGCACACGCTGCAGCCGGGCGAGCCGTACGGGCCGGTCTACTTCCGGTCGATGATCGGCTACGACCTGTGATCTAAGCACGCTCCGGGTGAGATGCCGCGCGTCGTGCGTGCGGCCATGTAGACTCGGCCGGATATGCGGTCGATCGCCTTGGTGCTGGTGCTCGGGGGCTGTGGGTTCCACGCGACGCCCGGCAATGCCGCCGGCGAGGGCGACGATCAGGGCGCGCCCGCGGATGCGTACGTCGCGATCGACGGCCCGCCGCTGACCTCGTCGATGCCGGTGTGCCTCGGCACGTTCAACAAGATCTGCGTCGACCCGCCGACCGCCGCGGTCACGCTCGCCAAGAGCATCAACACCGACAACATCGCGATGTGCGTCGCGTACACCTCGACGGTGCCGCTCGACGCCTGCGTGATCGCCGGGCTATCGATTACGATCGCCAGCGGCCAGAAGATCGTGGCGAACGGCAACAAGAAGCTGGTGCTGATCGCGACCACCGGCGACGTCACGATCGACGGCACGCTCGACGTCGCGAGCCACGCCAGCATGCAGCCCGGGTCGAACCTGGCCGGGGCCGGCGCCGACATCGGCCCGTGCGTCGCCGGGACCAACGCGACCGGGCCGGCCGGCGGGTTCGGCGGTAGCTTCGGCGGCGCCGGCGGGTCCGGCGGCAAGGGCGGCCGCGGCGGCACCGGTGGGATCAGCGCGGCGGCGTTCGTCCCGACCGAGCTGCGCGCCGGTTGCCCGGGCGGCGACGGCCAGGGCAACGGCGGCGGTCACGGTCGCGGTGGCGGCGCGGTCTACCTGCTCGCCAGGAGCGCGATCTCGATCAAGGGCACGGTCAACGCCTCGGGCGCGTACGGCAGCGCCGGCACCGCGTTCAGCGGCGCGGGGGGCGGCGGCGGCTCGGGCGGGATGATCGTGCTCGAGGCCGGCACGTCGGTCGACGTGTCGGGCAAGTGCTTCGCCAACGGCGGCGGCGGCGGCGGTGGCTCGAGCTACATCGACGACGGCCGGTCGGGCAGCGAGTCCACCGCGCCGGATTCGTCCGGCGGCGGCGGCACGGGTGGCATCACCCGCGCCCGCAGCGGTCCGCTCGGCAACGACGCCGGCACCGGCGGCACCGGCGGCCGCGGCGCGGCCAAGGGCATGGCCGCAGAGCCCGGCATGGACGGCACCGGCGATGACTACGTGGCCGGCGGCGGCGGCGGCGCGGGCGGGGGCGACGGCTACATCCGGATCATCGCGCCGGCCAGGACCAACGTCGACGACGACCACGTCTATCCGGCGCCCAGATAGGCGCCGGGCTCACGCGCCGCAGCTCGGCTTGCCCGCCTGCAGGCCGCGCACGGCGGCGGCGATCTGGCCGGCGATCGTCGCGATCGCGCGCTGGTGGGCCTCGGCGAGCGGCTCGTAGCCGGCGGCCGGGCGCTCGCTGGCGTGGTGCGAGCAGACCAGCGGCGGGGTCGAGCCCTCGGCCTGGCGGATCGTCGAGATCGCGTCGATCGAGGCCCGCGCGCCGAGCGCGGAGTCGAAGCGCTGGACGACGATCTTGATCCGGTAGGTCGGCACGCCGGCCACGCCCGAGGCGCCGGCGACGTCGCGCGCGCCGAGCCCGCGGGTCAGGTCATCGGAGAACGCGTGGCGCAGCTCGCGGCCGAGCGGCGCGATCCACGATCGGCTCTCGACCGGGGTCAGCTTGCCCGGCCCCTCGCGCACGACGATCTCGGCGCGGTCGACCTCGGCCGGGACGTCGACCGGCAGCACGTCGAGCTGGAACGCCTCGGTGACCCGCCCGGCCTCGGCCGGCGGTGACACCAGCGTGTAGTACTCGGTGCTCGCCGACCGGCAGCCCGCGCCGAGCCCGCCCATCAGGACGGGCAGGACCGGCAAAATCGGCAGGATCGGCATCGCCATCATTCGCAAACGCTTCACTGTCCGCCTTTCGGCTCCGCGCCCGAGGCACGGCCGCGCAGGATCGACTCCGGGTGGTGCTGCAGGTAGTCCGCCAGGCCGCGCAGCGAGCGCGCCGCCTGCTCGAACTGCTCCATGGTCGCGCGCGTCGTCTGCTGGATCGCCGAGTCCGGCGCGGCGACGTTATCGCGCAGCGCCGCGAGGCTGTCGCGCAGCGCGGCCATCGCCGCGTCGGCGCGCTCGACCAGCTGCTGCGCGCTGGGCACGATCGTCTTGTCGAGGTGGCCGAGCAGCGAGGTCGCCGCGTGCGCCGCCTCGCGCATGTCGCCGCCGATCTGGTCGAACGGGATCTTCTCGACCTTGGCCACGATGCTCTCGACCTTGTCCTGGATCTGCTGGATCTGGTCGCCGCCGCCGCCCTCGGTCGGCACGACCCACACGCCCTCGCGCTCGGCGACCGTGACGGGCGTCTTGATGCTCGGCCAGCTGAGCACGATGTAGAACTGGCCGGTCAGCAAGTTGCCCGCGCGCAGCTGCGCGCGCAGGCCGCGGCCGACCAGCGACTGCAGTATCTGCGGCCCGGTCTTGCCGGTCTTGCCCGCCTCGTCGACCAGCGCGGCGTAGGCCCGGCCGAGCCGCTCGGGGTACACCGTCGCCTCGACGTCGGAGTAGAACGCGCGGCCGTTGGCCTCGTAGCCGAGGTTGATCGCGTTGACCTGGCCGATCCGCACGCCCTCGAAGTCGATCGCCGCGCCGATTCCGAGCCCGCGCAGCGGCTGGCGGAACCGCATCGCCAGCGGCAGGGTGACCGTGTCCGGACGCGCCATCGCGTGCACCTTGTCGTCGTACAGCAGGAACCGCGCGCCCTCGCTGGCCTGCTCGCCCGGCGGATCGCCCTCACGCACGCCAAACGCGAGGCCACCGGCGACCACGGTCGCGAGCGACTGGGTGTCGACATGCAGGCCGCTGGCGTCGATCGCGACGTCGAGCCCGCTGGCGTTCCAGAACACCGAGGTGCCGGTGACGTTGCGGTAGTACGGGCTGTCGATGAACAGCTCGATATTGACGTGCTTGCCGTCGGCGGCGAGGCTCATCTCCGAGATCTGGCCGACCTGGGTGCGCCGGTAGTACACCGGCGAGCGCACCGCGAGCGAGCCGCCGTCGACCGCGTCGAGCTTGAACGTGCGGCCGACCTGGTCGTGGGTCACCCCCGGCGGCTTCTCGAGCCCGGTGAACTTGTTCGAGTGATCGTTCTCCTTGCCGGGATCGACACCGATGTACGCGCCCGACAGCAGGGTGCCGAGGCCCGACACGCCGCCGACGCCGACCCGCGGCCGCTCGACCCAGAACTGCGAGTCCTTGGCCGCGAGCGACGCCGCGCCGCGGTCGAGCTTGACCGTGACCAGGATCCGGCTGCGGTCCGGCGCGAGCTCGACGGTGTCGATCTTGCCGACCGGCACGTTCTTGTAGCGCACGTCGGACTTGCCGGCCTCGAGGCCGTCGGCGGTGTCGAACGTGATGTGGATCGTCGGGCCGCGCCGCAGGTACGCGCGGAGCCCCAGGCCGCCGGCCGCGAGCACGGCGAGCACCGGCACGATCCACACCGCCGAGGGCCAGCCGCGCTTGTGGTGGCGCACGACCGGGATCGGGAGGTCATCGAACCGTGGATCAGACATGGGAACCTTCTTGCGCGGGGGCGGGCGACGCGGCCTGCGCCGGCGCGTCGTCCCAGATCGAACGCTGTTCGAATGACGCGGACGCCAGCATGGTCAGCACGACCACCGCGGCGAACGGCAGCACGCCCGGTCCGGGCTCGATGTGCGCGAACCGGCCGAGCTGGACCACGGCGGTCAGCAGCGCGACCACGAACACGTCGAGCATGGACCAGTGGCCGATGACCTCGAGCACGCGGTACAGCCGGGTCCGGCCGTAGCGGTGGGTCTGCGCGTGGTGGCGCGACATGAGCAGCAGATAGCCGAGCGCGCCGAGCTTGAGGATCGGCACCATGATGCTCGCGGCGAACACCAGGACCGCGAGGTCCCACGAACCCTGCTGCCAGAGATAGAGGATACCCGACAGGATCGTGTCGTTGCGGTCGAGCGGGAACTCGACGGTGTGCATCACCGGCAGCGCGTTGGCCGGGAAGTACAGCGCGATCGCGGCCAGGACCAGCGCGATCGCCTGCTGGTTGCCCTTGTGCGACCGGACGTGGACCGGGGTGCGGCAGCGCGGGCACACGCCGACCTTGTCGTGCGCCGCGCGCACCGTCAGCTCGCAGGTCTCGCAGCGCGCGAGCCCGAGGTCGATGCCGCGGATCACGCCGTGACCTCGTCGGCTCGGCGCCACAGCTCGCCGACATCGAACGACGCCAGCGCCGCCAGCGCGAAGGTCATGACCGCGACGCCGAACGCGCCCCAGCCCGGCTCCGCGGTCGCCAGCCCCGACAGCTTGACCGCCGCGACGATCACGCCCAGGAAGAACACCTCGACCATGCGCCACGGCCGCAGCGTCTGCATGATCCACATCGCCGTCATGAACCCGAGCGGCCGGACGTGCGCGCACAGCGGGACGAGCACCCACAGCAGCAGGCCGATCTCGAGCAGCGGCGCGATGATGAGGCTGATCAACAGCGCGGTCGCGACCACCGGCAGCTGGCTGTTATAGGACGCGACGATCGCGTGCCACAGGGTCGCCCGGGTCTGCTGGCCCGTCGCGGTCAGGGTCATCAGCGGCATCAGGTTCGCGATGGCAAACGCCGTCGCCGCCGTGACCGTTACCGCGAGCATCGCGCCGAGATCGGTGTTGCCGCGGTAGAGCGGCGATCCGCAGGTCACGCAGCGCGCGGTCTTACGCCCCGCGAACGCCTGCCGACGATGCACGGTATCGCAGTAGCCACACAGGACCAGCTCGAGCGGCGGCACGGCGCTGTTCGATGCAATGCCGGAGCCGGACTGCGCGCCGTCTGGACAGCCAGATCTGTCACATGGATGTGCGCACTGGCCCGCTGTGTCGTCCACGCTCGTCGTTTAGCGCGGCAATGCCAGGTTTTCTAGTGGTGGTTGTCGAACTTGACCCCGGCCTCAACCTGGCTGATCGCCTGGCGGGTCAGCTGGAGC